>NZ_AYSF01000121.1:0-3152 GCF_000498995.1 Geobacillus thermopakistaniensis | reverse complement strand
CTCGACGACGACAAAATTTTGCCGAAAAAATCAAGATGGCAAACGACGCATCAGTATTTTGCACCGGCACTCCTGGTTTTGTCCGATCTTCTTGCGCGGCGCGCGTGTAGCCAAGCACAACCGGATTGACCACTTCGAGATGGCTTGGGTTGTTAGCGAGCGTAATCCTCATCGTATGCGCGCTTTGATTGCGAAGGCGGCGCGCCGCCCCTAAGTGGTATTTGACATCGCCCGTCCACCCGTACGTGATCGCCACTGACCCTTCAGACGGAATGAAATTTTTGCTTTCGGCATGCTGAAACTCGGCGAAAATCATTTCGTACGGCTTGCCGAGCACGTGAGCCAGCACGTTCAACCGGCCGCGGTGCGCCATGCCGATGTTGACAGCGTCGATTTCATGTTCGATCGCTTGGCGGACGAGCTCATCCAAAAGCGGCACCATGGAATCAAGCCCTTCGATCGAAAACCGTTTTTGCCCGACATACGTCCGGTGGATGAACTTTTCAAACCCTTCCACTTCCGTCAGGCGGCGCAACAAAGCGACCCGCTCTTTGTTCGCCAAGCTCGGGTAATACGCTCCGGACTCGATTTGCTGAATGAGCCAGTTCCTCTCTTCGAGATTATGTACTTGCGAGAATTCGAACGCGATTTTGTCCGTGTAAATTTTGCGCAAATGCAAGATGGCATCCCAGCCGTTTTTGACATGCGCCGGAGCGTGCGGGCAAAGAAACGCGACCGGAATGCGCTTTAAGTCCTCTTCGGTTAAGTCGTATTCGTCAAGCTCCAAGCGGCGCAGCTTTTTCTCCTTTTTGACAAGCGGATTCGTATCGGCAACCAGATGGCCATAATGGCGAATGCTGTCCGCCAGCTTGACGGCAGCGACAAGCTTGCTGAAAATCGTCGGCGTCTCCGGCAGCCGGAACGTTTGATGCGTTTTGGCTGTTTCGTCATCCGCAGGAGAAACCGGTTCTTCCAAGACCGGCGCCCCCCACTGTTCGAACAATTGTTTCAGTTCCGGGTCGATGCTGTTAGGGTCATCGAGATACTGTTCGTACATTTCGATGACATAACCGAGGTTCGGCCCGTAAAACTGGCTCCACGGTTGAGCGTAGTTCGTCTGTTTTGCCATCGTGAAAAAACCTCCACCTTGTTTTCGCATCGTTCGGGCTGGGCAACAGCTATGCATGAAAGTCCTCATTTAGCTGCCAGTATCCCCAAACGTACAGCAAAATAACAGTATAAACGTTTTCACTGTTTATTTTAGCACTATCGCCCACTAAAATCGACGAAGAAGCTGAAAAAATTTCACTTATTATCATTGTATGAATAGAAAAAAGATCGTGACTGCACGGCGGCGGAACATTCGCGATTTTAAGCAAACGCCGACCGACATTCATCTCCCGCTTATTTTTGGACTGCACCCTGTACAAAGCGAAAGTGAAAGTCTCCTATTCGAAAATGATTGAACGCTCTCTTGCCTGCGCAAACGTTTAGCGGTGGGAGATTCTTTGGAACAACCGCTCCACGACAGGCTTGCCAGCCAAGCCATCCTCGTGTGTCCCACGGTTCCGTTGTCTTACGAAGACAGCAAGCGAAATCCTTCTTTATTTTGGGCGGCGTTAGGGAACATCCTTGATGCTTCATCCCCCACTTACGCACGCGGAAATGGGAGCCTTCTCGGCTGGAGATGATAAAAAAGGCGCCCCGTTGCCGCTAGGACGCCTTCCATTTTTTATGAAATCTTAAACTTCTCAACCAGTTGTTTCAACTGCCGGCTCATTTCGCTTAACGCCTCCGCCGATTCGGTCACCGTCGAAAGCGCCTGCAACTGATCATCAGCCGAAGCAGCCACTTCTTCCGCCGCTGCCGCTGCTTGTTGGGCGATGGCGGCGATGTTTTGCATCGCCCCGACGACATCGTCTTTGCTCGCGTTCATCCGCTTTGCTTCCTCCATAATCCCAGCGAGCGCTGTTGCCACTTGCTCCATCATGCCAGTGATTTTGACAAATGAATCGCCGGTCGTGTGCACCGCTTCCCGCTGTTCGTCGTACGCCTGCTTGGAGCGGCGGACCGCCTCCATCACCAGCCCGGCTTGCTGCTGGATGGCGGCGATCGTCGCGCGGATCATCTCCGTCGCTTTCGCGGATTGTTCGGCCAGCTTGCGCACCTCATCGGCGACAACGGCAAACCCTTTCCCATGCTCGCCAGCCCGCGCCGCCTCGATGCTGGCGTTTAACGCCAGCAAATTCGTCTGTCCGGAAATGGCCGTGATCGTTTGAATGACACCGTCAATTTCATCCATCTTTTTCACAAGGTCGCTAATGACATTTTCTACAGACTCGAGTTCATTTTTCGCTTCCTCCGATTTTTTCTGCAAAATGTTTAAATGCTCCAAGCCGTCGTAGCTCGCGGTTTTCGTTTCATCGGACAGCGACTCCATGCCAGCCGTCGCATTCGTGACCGCTTCGATTTGCTGCGACAGCGCCGTCGTCCGCTCATTGATCGTATCAAGGCTTCCTGCTTGATCGGTCGTTCCTTTGGCGATTTCGCCGATCGCTTTTGCCACTTGTTCGCTTGTGGCCATCGTTTCTTCGGAGACAGCGCTCAAATGGTCGGCCGAAACGGCCAATTCATTGACCGAGCGGTTCACCTCGCTGATCAGCATCCGCATATGGTCGATCATGTCATTGAAGTGGCGGGCGAGGCGGCCAATCTCATCTTTGGCAGTGATGCGCGCGTGCACCGTCAAGTCGCCGCCCGCCGCCTTTTCGACTTGCTCTTGCAGCGCAGCAATCGGCCTTGTGATCGAACGCGCCAAGAAATAGACGGCAACAAGCGCTACAACGAGCGCAATGACGGTAATGACAAGCATGTTCTTCCCAATGGAACGGCTCATGGCGGCTAAGTCTGCTTCTTTATAGACGGCGCCGACTTTCCAGCCGAGCTCCGGAATCGTAGTGAAATACATGACCCGTTGTTCCCCGTCTAGTTCATATTCCCGCATCCCTTTTTTATGTTCGAGCATATAGCGGACCGTCGCGTTTTTCGCCATATTTTTTCCTTTGTATTGCGGATGGACGACCGCCGTCCCCTTCGCGTCAAACAGCACCGGATAGCCGTGATATTTTCGGCTTTCTTTTTCGCCATTTCCG
>NZ_AYSF01000120.1:0-4129 GCF_000498995.1 Geobacillus thermopakistaniensis | reverse complement strand
GTCGCCGTTGAGGACCAACAGGTCTCGGCACGGATCATAGGCATATTCCTTCATCAGCCACTCCTCAAACCGTTCCCACACGTCCCCCGTCCCTTCATGGAGGTAGTGGCGCCGGTTCACCAGCTCAAGCTGCGACCCGTTTCGTCTCCATCCCTCGTGAACCGCCAGGATTTTCTCTTCTTTCGCCCGTTTCCCTTTCCCCTGGCGGGAAATAAACAGTCCATCCGCCTCCACAAACAGCACCCGGCCGTGCCGTTTGGAAACAGGGTGATGCAGCGAGACAGGGGCCCTCCAGCACCAGTTGGCGAATCGCCTCGTGGCTGAGGACCGCATACCCCACGATCGACTCCAGCGTGCGAGCCGCTTTGCGGTAGGAAGAGCACTCTACGGCCAACTCGACCGCCGTTTCCTCGAGGCAAGGNTACCCCACGATCGACTCCAGCGTGCGAGCCGCTTTGCGGTAGGAAGAGCACTCTACGGCCAACTCGACCGCCGTTTCCTCGAGGCAAGGACTGATCGATTGGGCCCCATCAAAGCCTAATTCGGCATCCAGCAAGAAGGTATAGTTCCCCGTTTGCCGGTCATAGTAGTAGTTCCGTCGAAACGTCACTTCTCCAAACAGCGTTTGGATCGTAGTCGGCCGTTTGTCTTTCAGCTGATGCCGGCGCTTGTCCCGCGCTTCCGCCAGTTGTTGATCGATCTCCTCCAAAAGGGCCGCCAACAAGACAGCGAACACCTTTTGAAGAGTTCTGACTAATTGCTCCTCCAGCTCTTTTAATAAAGGCCATTCTGTGGTAAGATGTTTCATGGACTCTCTCCCTCCTGTTTTATGGATGTTGGTCATCACCATCATAGCAGGGAGAGAGTCCTTTTTGCATGACATTTGCTTTTTCTACCGCGCTTCGCTTGGTGGCCCCGACGAGNTAATAAAGGCCATTCTGTGGTAAGATGTTTCATGGACTCTCTCCCTCCTGTTTTATGGATGTTGGTCATCACCATCATAGCAGGGAGAGAGTCCTTTTTGCATGACATTTGCTTTTTCTACCGCGCTTCGCTTGGTGGCCCCGACGAGTGTCGCGAACAAAAGTTCGCAACCCTCGTCGGGGAATCATTCCGGAATGCCACCCACAAATATTTTACTCACACGGGAAAGAAATTTTGCCCATGCCGGAGCGAAAGCGTTTTGCGTATGACCAGATCAATGAGCTATGGCAAGGGGACTTATCCCATGGACCAACGATTCGAGTCAATAGGAAAGCCCAGAAAACGTTTTTGATCGCCTATATCGATGACTGCTCGCGGTTGGTGCCGTACGTATAGTTTCCCTTCGGAGAAGTTTGACGGGCTGCGGATCGTCACGAAGGAAGCGGTGCTTCGTTGCGGGAAGCCGAAGCGCATTTACTCGGACAACGGAAAAATTTATCGATCCGAGGTGCTGCAGTATGCGTGCGCCGAGATGGGGATTACGCTCATCCACACCCAGCCGTATGATCCGCAAAGCAAAGGGAAAATCGAACGGTTCTTCCGCACCGTACAGACGCGGTTTTATCCGCTGCTGGAGTTGGATCCGCCAAAGTCGCTTGACGAGTTGAACGAGCGTTTTTGGAAGTGGCTTGAAGAAGAGTATCATCGAAAGCCTCACGCCTCGCTGGATGGGAAAACGCCGCATGAGGTGTTTCAGTCCCAAGTGGAACGAGTGGTGTGGATCGAAGACATCGATTGGCTGGATGCGATTTTTCTGAAACGGGAGCACCGCAAGGTGAAAGCCGATGGCACGATCACCCTGAATAAACAGCTATACGAAGTGCCGCCTCGGTTCATTGGGCAATCGATTGAGCTCCGCTATGACGAACGAGGCGTCTATGTGTACGAAGATGGCAAACGGGTGGCGGAAGCCATTCGGGTTCGTTTGGAGGATAACGCCTATGTAAAACGCCACCGGTCGCCGTTTGCGGCGGTTTCGGCGAAGGAGGGCGAACAGGATGTATAAAACGTTTTATTCCCTCTCGCGGGAGCCGTTTGCGAAAGAAACCGACCCGTCCGAGGCGTATCAAGGGGCGGCGTTTCAAGAAGCGCTACGGGCGCTGGAGTACGTGAAGCGAACGCGGGGAATCGGGCTGTTGATCGGAGAGCCGGGGGCGGGCAAGACGTTCGCCCTTCGGGCGCTGAAAGAGTCATTGAATCCATCATTGTATCATGTCGTCTACTTTCCGTTATCCACCGGAGGCGTGATGGATTTTTACCGCGGTCTGGCCCTTGGGTTGGGGGAAGAACCGAAATACCGCAAGGTGGACCTCTTCCGCCAAATCCAGCAGGCGATCGAGCGATTGCATCATGAACGGCGGATCACGCCGGTGTTCATTTTGGACGAGATGCATTTAGCGAAGGATGTCTTTTTACAGGACATCGCGATCTTGTTCAACTTTGAGATGGATTCGACCAACCCATTTGTCTTGATTTTGGCCGGGCTGCCCCATTTACAGGGGAAGCTGCGGCTCAATCAGCACCGCCCTCTCGACCAGCGGATCATCATGCGATGCCGGATGGGGCCGCTGGAGAAGGAAGAGGTGGCGGGCTACATCGAGCATCGGATGAAACAGGCCGGGGCGAAGCATCCGATCTTCACCCCATCGGCGTTAGAGGCGATTGCCCTGCAGTCGCGGGGATGGCCTCGGGTGATCAACACGTTGGCCACGACGTGCCTGTTATACGGGTATCAGCTGAAAAAGGACGCCATTGACGAAGAAGTGGTGCGCATGGCCGCAGAGGAAATGGGGTATTAGCATGAAAGAGGCCGAATCGGCCTCTTTTGTGCTTTCTCTTTTCCATCGGTCCATCAGGCGTGCTGGAAATCTTCATCTGAAAGAGCGTGCAAACGTTCCGAAAGAATGTGCAAAATCCGGAACAATCCGCAAACATTTTGCACATTATTTCCGAATCCGCCTGAAATAATTTGAAAAAGGGATTCTGACCATACCCGTCAAGTTTAGCGGTATAAGATTTTTAAGACGATACTCGTGTTCATCCCCGCAGTGAATGATGGGGATCACCTCCATTATTGGGCATACCAAATACCCCTCCAGAAGAGGGGTATTTGGTATTTATATCCATATCTAATTCTACCATATCTCTAATTTCGTTAAGATATCTGATGCCGTTTCTTCCCCTTTCCTTCGACCTTTCTTGGCATGTTTTCGTAACAGGGAAAGGAGAGAGAAAAGGTTGATTTCCGCCATATGCGAACGCAAAAGCAACTGATGCCAATATGATTGGAGAAGATCGAGCGCTTTCTGTTCACTGATTTGAATGTCTTCCTTTTGATGCCAATACATCCGAGCTTGAAACAGAAACGTCTGGGTGGCCAAAATGGCAATCAACGTCCCGTATAAATGGCATTCGAAACGTTCTTTTTTCATCTCCTTGACTTTCTCCAAATCAAATACGGACTTCCAGGCTTTAAACAACAATTCAATTTGCCAGCGCAGGGAATAGAGCTCATAAACCTGTTGACCATCAAACGACTCTTGTGGTAAATTCGTCAGTAAGATGTGGTATTTCTTTTGTTCGAGGGTTTGGCGTGTCAACGCCTTCCCTTTTCTTTTTTCCTTTTTCCGCACATACGCCATCCGTTTTTGCCATTCTTCCGCCGTCAGACGGCGGAAAACCAACCGTGGAACATACAAGCGTTCCTGTCCGATGTACACATGTTCCATTTCCACTGATTCCCCTTCCTCTCATTGATTCCCAAGGGATTCCCAATCCCATTCCTTCCACTGGCCATTCTCCTTGATATACACGTTCATATCGGAACGGAGCCGAGTAATATAATACGCTCCGCGGGCATCGATCTCGGCTAGTGCGGCAACGGAGAAAAAGCCCAAATCCCGAATACATAGGTCATTCGGTAAAATCGTGTGCTGGGCATGATAGGCAAAACGAGCGTCCGAGTCATTGGCCGATTGAACGCATAGCTGAAGGCAGGCGCCGGATGTTTATTGCAAAATAAAAATACAGAGTTCTGCAACGAAAAGTGCAGAGCTGAAGGCAAAGAAAAAAGGCTTGCCAGCCTCTAACATTTCCTCTACTGTGGAAGTTGTGAACACATAACCAAACAGTGGAGGAGCGAAAG
>NZ_AYSF01000119.1:0-3217 GCF_000498995.1 Geobacillus thermopakistaniensis | reverse complement strand
TTTTCGGCAAGCTTTTTATGTCGCTTTGGCTGACGTTTTTGCTCGCGGTGCTGACGACATTTGTCGCCGTGATTGTTGCTGATTTTCCGGTAACGAAGCCATATATCGTGTATTTTATTATGATGCCGCCGTTCGTCATGATGTTCGCTGTCTATTTGATGGAGACGCTTCATGAGGCGCAGCTCGCTCGGGCAGAGCTGATGAAGATGGAAAAAATGCAGATCGTCAGCCAAATGGCGGCCAGCATTTCCCATGAAATCCGCAACCCGCTCACCGTCGTCAAAGGATTCATCCAGCTGCTGCAAACTGGTCGGCTGCCGCGCGAAACCGAAGAGCGGTACATTCGCATCGCCTTAGAGGAACTCGAGCGGGCGGAAGCCATCATCCGCGACTATTTGACGTTTGCCAAACCGGCGCCAAAAGAGACCGAGCCGATTGATGTCGCCACCCAGCTTCAGAAAGTGCTGCAAATGATTACGCCAATGGCGCATATGCATTCGATCCATGTATCCTCTTCCCTCGAACATGGTGTCGTCATCGGAAACGTACAATATTTCCAACAGTGTTTTCTCAACTTGTTGAAAAACAGCATTGAGGCGATGCCGAACGGCGGCACGCTCCATGTTGCGGCCGAGAACCGGGGGGCATCAGTCGTCATCACCATTTCCGACAACGGCGTTGGCATGACGAAAGAACAAGTGCGCCGCTTCGGCGAGCCATACTTCAGCACAAAAGAAAAAGGCACTGGGCTTGGTGCGATGGTCGCCGTCAAAATCATCGAACAAATGGGAGGAACGTGGACGATCGAAAGCGCCGTACAAAAAGGGACGACGTTGACGATCACGCTGCCGGCAAGCCGGTTGCGGCCGCCGACGGCGGAACAAAGCGCCGCCGGCTGATCGAAAAAACGGATGCCCTGTTTCGGACATCCGTTTTTTCTTGGCTATTGGCGCGATCACTTGACTTCCTCAAAATAATCTTTGTAAAACCCGCCGACTTTTCCGCTGTTGTCGATGACAAAATAAAACTCGTCCGTTTCGCTTTTCACTTCATATACTTTGCCCGGCGTCAACACATTGCTGACCATGTACTTTTCCGCGTTCGTGTGAACGCACTTTACTTTTTTGATCGTCGGCCGGGTCGCCCATGTGTGATGAATCATGGCGTCATCCCCTTATCTAGATGGTGTTCTCTTTTTTATTGTAGCGGGACGGCGCGCCGGCTGCAACTTGGAATTCCCGCTTCCTGCCAAACAGCGATGCCAATGATTGGCTGCAACAGGGGATCATGCTATCATGAGGATGTACCGACGATTCTGAAAGGGGAGATTTCGATGTTTTTGCCTTCGTTTCGCTTGGACGGAAAAACGGCGTTAGTGACGGGAGCCGGACGCGGCATCGGCCGGGCGATCGCGATCGGGTTCGCTGAAGCCGGGGCCGATGTGGCGCTCATCGCCCGCACGGAAGCTGATTTGCAAGAAACGGCAAGCCATATCGAACAGTTCGGCCGGAAAGCGTACATATATCCGCTTGATGTCATCGACCGGAAAGCCGTGCATGACGCCGTCGCCAATGTCAAACAACAAGCCGGATCACTTGATATCGTTGTCAACAACGCTGGCATGAACATCCGCACCCCGGCTTTGGATGTGACGGATCATGAGTGGGAAACGATTATGAACACCAACTTAAAGTCGGCGTTTCTCGTCTCACAAGAAGCCGGTCGCGTCATGAAAGAACAAAAGCAAGGCGGAAACATCATCAACATCGCTTCCGTCGCCGGCCATGTCGCCTTGCGCACCGGGGTTGTGTATGCGGCGACAAAAGCGGCGCTCATCCAAATGACGAAAGTGCTGGCGTTTGAGTGGGGGCGCTACGGCATACGCGTCAACGCGATCGGCCCATGGTATTTCCGGACGCCGCTCACCAAAACGCTGCTTGAGGACGAAGCGTATGTGAACGACATTTTGGCCGTCACGCCGCTCAAGCGGATTGGCGAGCTGCCTGAGCTCGTCGGCCCGGCTGTGTTCCTCGCCTCCGATGCGTCAAGCTATATAACCGGCCAAACGCTATTCGTCGATGGCGGCATGACGATCCACGGCTTTTGAGTAAAACACGCCTTGATGACGCACCCTATAAACGCAGCAGTCCATATCCACAAGGGGGTACCAATGATGGATGAGCAAGAAAGCAAACGGCAATTTCAAGACGATCTGGACCAATACCGAATGGACAACGTCATACACGCCCCGAAGCACTATGTGTACCAAGTCGGCTACGAAGCATCAAGCGGCAACCCGACCGGCGGCCATCGAGACGCGAAAAAAACGCGCGAATGGCCGCACAGCTAGACCGGGAAGGAACTCCCTTTCCGGTTTTTTTGGCTGGCCGATCTCCCCGCTTTGTATAGGCGGCGATCGTTGGGAAAAGAACTTCCTTCGCAATTTTTTGATGAATTCTCTTGCCCCTATAACCAGAGCCCGTCGAATCTGCGGCCGCGCCTTCAGCCTAAGGTGGAGCCAACAACCGCCCGTTATGGCTCATCGCGCACACCCTCAAATTCGATGATGCGCCCGCACGGCTCAACCATCGTTTCGCCGTTCGTTTCCACTTCGCGGAAAATCGGCTGCTCGATGCGGCGGACAGGGCGGTAGCCTTCCTGTTTCATTCGCGCTAAACAGGCGGCGATCGTTTCCCCTTCCGCTACAGTAAACCGTTTTTTCTTCATCGCTTTCCTGGCCAAAGAGGCGCGCCCTCCCTCCTCCCACTAGAAATGTTGACATATCAAGGCTTCACGGCCTTTCCTTATAACTATTGTACCCCAAAAAAGAAGCCGGATCGCTTCATCCGGTTCAGCATGTTTTCTGCACATATTTTCGGTACAGCCCGTACAGCTCCGCCGCCTTGTACGTTTCAATTTTTTTCCGTCCAACCGGATGACGGGCGATGCCCGCCTTTTTCAACTCAGCCACAAGCCATCCTTTCGAGCCGAAATGCGCCATGGGCGCTCCCCCTCCTTTTTCGTGCGGCTTGTCTTTATATATATGCGCCTAAACAGGGGATAAGAACGCCTTTGGCAACAGCTTATTCATGCTTGCCGCCATGCCCTTTTCCGTGCTTTTTTTCTTTTTTCTCTTTTTTGTTTTTTCCTTTTTCATGGCCGGGCGTACGCGGTTTTTCCTTCACCTTTTTTTCGGCCGCGTTTTAGACCGTATTGC
>NZ_AYSF01000118.1:0-3588 GCF_000498995.1 Geobacillus thermopakistaniensis | reverse complement strand
CGCTTCGACCGGCACGCAGCGCTTTGCCCCGTTAAACAGCTGGCCGGACAACGCCAACTTGGATAAAGCGCGGCGGTTGTTATGGCCGATCAAAAAGAAATACGGGAACAAAATCTCTTGGGCCGATTTGTTCATTTTGGCGGGCAATGTCGCTATTGAATCGATGGGTGGAAAAACGATTGGATTCGGCGGCGGCCGCGTTGACGTCTGGCATCCGGAAGAAGACGTTTATTGGGGATCGGAAAAAGAGTGGCTCGCCTCTGAACGCTATTCCGGTGATCGCGAGCTCGAAAACCCGCTCGCCGCGGTGCAAATGGGGTTAATCTACGTCAACCCAGAAGGGCCGGACGGCAAGCCGGATCCAAAAGCAGCGGCGCGCGATATTCGCGAGACGTTCCGCCGCATGGGGATGAACGATGAAGAAACGGTCGCCTTGATCGCCGGCGGTCATACGTTCGGAAAAGCGCACGGCGCCGGCCCTGCCACGCACGTCGGTCCTGAGCCGGAAGCCGCCCCGATTGAAGCGCAAGGGCTGGGCTGGATCAGCTCGTATGGAAAAGGGAAAGGGAGCGATACGATCACAAGCGGCATTGAAGGCGCTTGGACGCCGACGCCAACCCAGTGGGATACGTCGTACTTTGACATGCTGTTTGGCTATGACTGGTGGCTGACGAAGAGCCCAGCCGGGGCATGGCAATGGATGGCGGTCGACCCGGATGAAAAAGACTTGGCTCCGGATGCCGAGGATCCGTCGAAAAAAGTTCCGACGATGATGATGACGACCGATTTGGCGCTTCGGTTTGACCCGGAATACGAAAAAATCGCCCGCCGATTCCATCAAAATCCAGAAGAATTTGCAGAGGCGTTTGCCCGGGCATGGTTCAAGCTTACCCATAGGGATATGGGACCGAAAACGAGATATCTCGGCCCGGAAGTTCCGAAAGAAGATTTCATCTGGCAAGATCCGATTCCAGAAGTCGATTACGAATTGACAGAAGCGGAAATTGAAGAAATCAAAGCCAAAATTTTGAACTCGGGCCTGACCGTCAGTGAACTTGTGAAAACAGCTTGGGCCTCGGCCAGCACGTTCCGCAACTCGGATAAGCGCGGCGGAGCCAACGGCGCCCGCATTCGTCTCGCGCCGCAAAAAGACTGGGAAGTGAACGAACCGGAGCGGCTCGCCAAAGTGCTGTCCGTCTACGAGGACATCCAGCGCGAACTGCCGAAAAAAGTAAGCATCGCCGACTTGATCGTCCTTGGCGGCAGCGCTGCGGTGGAAAAGGCAGCCCGCGACGCCGGCTTTGATGTCAAAGTGCCATTTTTCCCTGGCCGCGGCGATGCGACACAAGAGCAAACCGATGTCGAAAGCTTTGCCGTGTTGGAACCGTTCGCAGATGGCTTCCGCAACTATCAAAAGCAAGAGTACAGCGTTCCGCCGGAAGAGCTGCTCGTCGACAAAGCCCAGCTCCTCGGGCTGACCGCCCCAGAAATGACGGTCTTAGTTGGCGGTTTGCGCGTGTTGGGCGCGAACTATCGCGATCTGCCTCATGGCGTCTTCACTGACCGCATCGGGGTGCTGACCAACGACTTCTTTGTCAACTTGTTGGATATGAACTATGAATGGGTGCCGACAGACAGCGGCATTTATGAAATCCGCGACCGGAAAACGGGCGAAGTGCGGTGGACGGCGACCCGGGTGGATCTCATTTTCGGATCCAACTCCATTCTTCGTTCCTACGCGGAATTTTACGCCCAAGACGACAACCGAGAAAAATTCGTCCGCGATTTCATCAACGCTTGGGTGAAAATCATGAACGCCGACCGCTTTGATATTCATTTGAAACAAGCCAAAGAGTCGGTCACGGTTTGATCAGTGAGGCAAAAAGAAGCAGCTTGCCGCTGAATTGGCAAGCTGCTTTTGTATGTCTAGAAATCTCTTTCATTAGCCGGGAAATTTATTATCAAATCATGATCCAATCCGATACCGCATTGTCTACCGAACAAATGACAAAGAACGAAAAAGACACACTGAAAGGACTCAAATGGTGGAGCAAAGACGAATTGCAAAAAATCAACGACTTTGCGCCGCGTGAAATATTGAATTACATATAATTCTATCTGTCGCGGCGAGTCGTAGGGGGAGTAGAGGGAATCGTGACGTTCCTTTCTCTCTTTTTTCCATCTTAAGTTAACATAATATAAATTCAGTTTTTCGATTTGAGGACTTATGGGGAGGTTGACATAATTATCAGTACGTCCTTGGAGATTATGGGATGCGTCCATATATATTATGTTCAGCAAGTGGATGAATAATAAGTAAGTTTCGTTTACATAATAGCAAATGATTTTCTAATCAACAAGTGTGATATATTTACCAAATTAAAGTACATATATGAAGGTTGGGCTTCATTTCGCAAATGAGCTTAAACATGTAAATGAGAAATCACTTGTATATGAAAGTGGTTTTTTATTTGTTTGATGTTGAAATTTTTAATTATTGCTCACTTGACCGAGAAGTCCAACGATTTTTAAGATGTTTATGTTAATCGGACTTAGTGAACGGGCTTCGGGGATCGAGAACATTCATCAAAAATCTGTAGGGAACTCCAGATATAATCGTATAAGCTCCGGACCAAATGTTAATAACTCCGGACCTAACACTGCTAGCTCCGGACTTAACGGAAACGAACAAACAAAAGTTCGGGAAAAAATGCTATTGGATATTTCTGATTGGCAAGGAAGAAAAAGAGATTAAATCCTTCCGAATAGATGAGATCATTTTAAATCTTTGTGCAATTAAGCCGTTAACGCTCGAAGAATTAAGTGAATTACTGAATAGTCAGATGGATCCTCTTCTCAAAAAGTACATTTCACGATTGCTTAAGGAAAGAAAATTAGAACTGCTATATCTAGAGCAAGTAAACCATCCGAAACAAGCATATATGATACGATCCCTTTTTACAAACCATCATTAGGAATCCAGTATCCTAATGCTGGTTTATTGTTATTAGACAAATTTTCCTTCTCATATAGTTTTACAAAAATTATGGGGAGGGGTACGAATGAAGCTTGATGGGATTTGGATGGAATCCATTGAATTAGACAAAATTGTCCCCATATACGTTGAAAATGTCTCAAAAAGAGCAGTGGAGAAAATAGTCAAAATATTAGAGGGAGGATATCAGTTAAGCAGCCATGTTATTGTTGAAAAGGATAGAATAGAAGATAAATATTGGTTAGTCGCTGGGTTCCCAGAATACTTAGCATATAAAAAAGTGAATAAAAAGCATAAAAGGTGCACAAAAATATTTTGCGTTATTCAGCGATATTCGAATGAAACGGAACAACGAATTAAGTTGTTGAGGAGGATGTTCCATCATCAAACAACAAAGTGGTTAGACAAACATATGTTGATTGATCAAATGGTTAATAGCGGAGTAATGTAAATTATCACTTTATTTCCGCACAAAAAAGACTCTTTTTTGCACATTCCTTCGGAATATCCCTCTCCCCCTTTCCGAAAGAATGTGCTAAATTTTTTGTGAATTATTTCGGAATGGGACATGGGTGATTTCCAGAGGGGGGACG
>NZ_AYSF01000117.1:0-3619 GCF_000498995.1 Geobacillus thermopakistaniensis | reverse complement strand
CCACCAAAGCATAAAATAATGCCGAAAATCGCTTGAGGGGATTAAACCGGTGCTGCTCTATCCGGTATTCGGCATTTTCCTCACCGGCGTCATTATGATGTATGTGGTCATCGATCCTGTCAAGGCGTTGAATGAAGGGCTGAAACATTGGCTTTCCGGCATGGGAACCGCCAACTTAGTGCTGCTTGGCGCGGTGTTGGGCGGCATGATGGCGGTCGATATGGGCGGACCAATCAACAAAGCGGCGTATACGTTTGGCCTGGCGATGATTGAAGCTGGCAACTTTGCGCCGCATGCAGCGATTATGGCTGGCGGGATGGTGCCGCCGCTCGGATTGGCGCTGGCGACAACGTTCTTTAAAAAGAAATTCACGAAAGCCGAGCGGGAAGCCGGAAAAACGTGCTATATCATGGGCGCTTCGTTCATTACCGAAGGGGCGATTCCGTTTGCCGCGGCTGACCCGGTGCGGGTCATTCCATCGATTATCGTCGGATCGGCTGTTGCGGGAGCGTTGACGATGTGGTTCCATATCGGGCTGCCGGCGCCGCACGGAGGGATTTTCGTCATCCCGATCGTCAAAGGCAGTGCATGGCTTTATATCTTGGCTATTTTGATTGGTTCCATCGTAACCGCATTGATGGTCGGGTTGTGGAAAAAAGAAGTGGAAGAATAATAGAAGAAGAGGCGTTTCGCCAAAGGCGGAGCGCCTTTTTTGTTATGGAGTTTGCTATTTTTCTTACCAAATTTTCATGACAATGGTCATTTATCATGATAAAATGAACGGTTGTAAATGAGAGGAGAACCCATGATGAACACGTTTTTGCAGCTGAATACGATTTTTATCAGCATATTGATTGAATCATTGCCGTTCGTTGTGCTCGGGGTGTTTGTTTCCGGAGTCATTCAAATGTTTGTCAGTGAAGAGGCCGTACAACGGTGGATACCGAAAAACCGCCTTTTGGCCATTGTTTATGCCACATTGCTTGGGGTGTTTTTCCCTTCATGCGAATGCAGCATCGTGCCGATCACCCGCCGTCTCGTCGCCAAGGGGGTGCCGCTTTACGCGGCCGTGCCGTTTATGTTAACGGCGCCCGTCATCAATCCGGTTGTGCTGTTTTCGACATATATCGCTTTCGGAAGCAGTTGGACGATGGTATTGTGTCGGGCGCTGTTTGCTTGCGCTGTCGCCGTCGCTGTCGGCGCCGTGATGGCGATTCGGCATGAAGGCAGCGAGTTGCGCCATGAACGGCGCGAGATGCCGATGATGCCCCGTACTTGGAAAGAGAAAATCGTTGGCACCCTGCGCCATACGATCGATGAATTTTTTGCGACCGGGAAGTATTTGATCATTGGGGCGTTCATTGCTTCGGCGATGCAAACGTATGTGAAAACGTCGGCGCTTGTGGCGATCGGCAATGGGAAAGTGGCGGCCTCTTTGGTCATGATGGCGCTCGCCTTCGTGCTGTCGCTCTGTTCCGAGGCGGACGCATTTATCGCCTCGTCGTTTCAAAGCACATTTCCGTTTCACGCGCTGGCAGCGTTTCTCGTTTACGGGCCGATGCTCGATGTGAAAAATACGCTCATGTTGTTTCAGTCATTCCGAGCCCGGTTTGTGTGGAAACTGATTTCCTATATCACGTTGTTTGTGTTTGCCGGATCGCTATTGATCTAGCAAGGAGGTGGCGGCATGATTCGCATGTATATTTTGCTTGGGTTTGCGTTTTTGTTTTTTCATTTATATATTACTGGAGAGTTGAGCAAATACATTAATATGCGGTATTCGTATATTTCGTTTAGTGCGATGTTTGTGTTTGCTTTTTTAACGATTGTGCAATTTGTGCTGGCAAGCCGCAACGAGGAACCGCGTGATCATGGGGAAGAGTGCTGTGGCCATCACCATCATGAGCCGTCCGCACGCTGGAAGCGGGTGGTAAATTACCTTATTTTTGTTTTTCCGCTGGCTTCCGCCTTCTTGTTTCCCGTTGCGACGCTGGATTCTGAAGTCGTAAAGGCGAAAGGGATTCATGTTCCTGGGATGGCGGCTGACGGCAGCGATCCGTTTGCCCAGCGGCAGTTTTTGCGTCCGGATACGAGCATGTATTATGGGCGGGACGATTATCAAAATGCCATGGAAAAAGAGCTGAAAAAATACGGTCGTCTTGCTCGCTTGGAGTTGAATGATCAAAACTATTTAAATGCCATGGAAACGATTTATCAGTTTCCCGGTGCATTCGCCGCCCGCGACATTGAATTCACCGGGTTTGTTTACCGTGAGGAAACGACGCGCGCCAATGAGGCGTTTCTCCTTCGCTTTGGAATCATTCATTGTGTTGCGGATTCAGGGGTGTACGGGCTGCTCCTTCAGTTTCCAAAGACGGTGCCGCTTCAAAATGATGAATGGATTCATGTGAAAGGTACGCTATCCACCATGTATTACCAGCCGTTTCATATGACGCTTCCGTATGTAAAAGTGACGTCATGGGAGAGGGTGGCCAAACCGAAGGAGCCGTACGTATACCGCCAATTCAATGAATAAGAGCGAGCCGCGGACTGGCTTGCTCTTTTGGATAAAGTTGCGCTCATTCCTTTTGCCGCGCTTGTTTCACCGTGGTGATTGCGCTTGTTTGGCTGAACGAATTGTCGAATTGGGAAAGGGCCGTCAACGCTTGGGCGGCATCGATCACCTCGCCGAGCTTCAAGCAAAGCAAGCGCTCCTCTTCCAACCCGCGCCGCCGCCACTCGGTCCATAGACGGTCGAGCGCTTCTTTCGGCGTATCATCGGCGAGGCGGAACGCGCCGTAATGCATCGGCACAAACAGGCGGGCCCGGCAGTCCAAAAACGCCTGCACTGCTTCTTCCGGTGTGGTGTGCTGCGGCCCCATAAACCATTCCGGTTCGTACGCGCCGATCGGCAAGAGCGCATAGTCGATGGAAAAGCGTTCGCCGATGTCGCGAAAGCCGCGGAAGTAGCCGCTGTCGCCAGCAAAATAAACCGTCGGTGCGTCGTCCGCTTCAATGACCCACCCGCCCCAGTGCGACGTATTCGTATCCCAAAGCGTTCGCCGCGTCCAATGTTGGGCGGGAACAAATGTGAGCGATACGCCGTGAAAGGAGGCCGTTTCCCACCATGACAGTTCGGTGACATGGCGGTAGCCGCGGCGGCGGAACAAGCGGCCGAGCCCCTCGGGCACGAATATGTGCGGGTCACCGTGCAAACGGCGGAGGCTGCCGAAATGCAAATGGTCATAGTGGCCGTGGGAAATGAGCACAACGTCCACGGGCGGCATCTTGTCAAGCGGAACACCAGGAGCCGTCAAGCGTTTGGCCGCGCCCATCCAATTCGCCCAGACGGGATCGGTGACGATGGTGATGCCATGAAGTTGAACGACAAAGGTCGAATGGCCGACCCAGCAGAGCTGCGGCCGTCCGTTCGGCTTCTGAAGCCGCTCGTATTGAGGCGGTGAAACATGCGGCACGACGTAGGACAAGTCTTTTTGTTTTTGTTTCCGCTCCCGCTGCCAGCGGCGGAAATCGGCCCATGTTTTGTGCGTCGAGACGCCGTCTAAGTTTTCATAGCGCTTGGCCAATGATTTTTCGGCCGAATTTTACTTCGCTTCCA
>NZ_AYSF01000116.1:0-3850 GCF_000498995.1 Geobacillus thermopakistaniensis | reverse complement strand
GACAAATCCGGGCAACGCTCGGGCAACACAGTCAAATGGGCGCCAAATGACACGAACGTGCCGTCTCGCTCTGTCCGCAATGCCTCTTGTTCAAACTGGCGATACAGGCGGATAGCGGCTTTTGGCGCGCTCGATTTCGCCCACCGCCCTCGCCAAGGTGAGGTGGGCCGCTGTTTTTGGAGTTTGGCGACAAAATGCCCTTCCCCTTTCAGACGGTGCGGCCAAAGGCGGGCGGCGTGTACGAGATCGGATCGATTGGTTTTCGTCCATTCCGGCCGCCCTGGCTCGATGCCGCCGATTTTCGCAATGGGTAACAACTGCAAATCCTCGTACGTCTCAAGCAGCCATTCAATCGTTTGTTCGTTTTCCTCCGGAGAGAACGTGCACGTGGAATAGACGAGAATGCCGCCTTCTTTCAGCATCGCATAGGCGCTTTCCAAAATGCGCCGCTGTCTGGCCGCACATTCTTCCACATAAGCCGGGCTCCAAAACGAAGCGGCCTCTTCATCCTTGCGAAACATTCCTTCGCCGGAACAGGGGGCGTCGACTAAAATTTTGTCAAAAAAGCCCGGAAACTGCTCGGCAAGCGCCTCGGGAGTTTCATTGACGACAACGGTGTTCGTCAAGCCGAACCGTTCGACGTTCTCTGCGAGCGCTTTGACCCGTTTCGGGTGGATTTCGTTGGCGACAAGCAGCCCTTTGTTTTCCATCATCGCTCCAAGCTGGGTCGTTTTCCCGCCAGGGGCGGCGCACAAGTCAAGGACCCTCTCCCCAGGGGCGGGACGCAGCGCTTCGGCGACCGCCATCGCGCTCGGTTCTTGAATGTAATACAGGCCGGCCGCATGGTACGGATGCTTTCCCGGCTGTTCGTCCGGCTCATAATAAAACCCGGTCGGGCAAAACGGCACCGGGGAAAGGGAAAAGGGCGCCGTTTTTGCCCATGCGCCCGGGTCGGTTTTCAACGGATTGACGCGCAAGCCGTTGATTTTTTCATTTTCATAAACAGCGAAAAACTCGTCTGCTTCTTCATCAAGCAGCTTCTTCATTTTCGCGACAAATGCTTCCGGCAATCTCAACGCAGCAAACTCCTTTCTCCGTCCGTCGTCATGAGCGTTTGCCTGGCCATTTCACTTTTGGCTCCGTTTTGTTCAAGATGCGTTGAATGTTGGCGCGATGACGATAAAAGATAAACGAAGCGAGCAACAATACCGCCACCGTCAATGGAATGTCGTCCGTGAAAAAGACGGTGTACACGACCGCATACAGCGCCGCGGCCATCGATGACAGGGAGACGTAGCGTGAAACAGCCAAGACGACAAGAAACACGGCGATGAGCGACAAAAAGAACAACGGCGAATAAAACAGCATCACCCCGCCTGATGTCGCCACCGCCTTGCCGCCGCGGAACTTGGCGAACACCGGATACATATGGCCGACCACGGCGATCGCCCCGGCCAAAAGCGGATGCACGGGGACGGAAAAAAGCATCGGCAAGCTCGCCGCCAGCGTCCCTTTTAGCATATCGCCGACAATGACGATCGTTCCCGCTTTCGCCCCAAGCACGCGGAACGTGTTTGTTCCCCCAAGATTGCCGCTCCCGTGTTCGCGGATGTCGATCCCGTAGCCGATTTTCCCGACAAGAAGGCCAAACGGAATCGAGCCGAGAAGATAAGCAAGAAGCAAAATGAGTGCGGTCATCGAATCAAACACCCTTTACTCAACAAGTTTGTGCATGTTTCTATTTTAACATGCATGAGCGAAAACGGTAGACAGGAATTTTGCATTTCAAGGACATAGCCGCTAAACTGAAAAGAAGAAACGGGCTGTCGGAAAGTCCGTCCGACCCCGGACAGATGAGAAAGGAGCGACCATGATGAAAACGACGGTTGTATGGAACGGAAACATGTCATTCAGCGGCCAAAGCGCTTCCGGTGTGGTGATTCCGATCGACGCCGCGAAAGACGTCGGCGGCAACGATTCAGGCGCTCGGCCGATGGAGCTTTTGCTTCACGCCTTAGCCGGCTGCACCGGCATTGACATCGTTTTGATCTTGCGGAAAATGCGGCTTGATGTCCGCGCGTTTTCGATGGAAGTCGAAGGAACGCGCGCCGATGACCACCCAAAGCGGTTTACAGAGATTCATATTCATTACGCGCTCGAAGGCGATTTGCCGGAAGACAAGGTCGTCCGCGCCATTCGGTTGTCAAAAGAAAAATATTGTTCCGTTTCCCATTCGTTAAATGCCGCCATTACAGTGAGCTATTCGATCAACGGCGTGCGCGGGAAGGAGACGATCTAACAAGGAGAAGGGCTTGACGTTCATGGCCGTTTCGCGTGGCATAGCGTCGAATGACAATACGATGAAAAAGGTGTTCCGATACGATTAAAGGGCTGAAACAGATCGGCATCACCGGGTTTACCGTTTCGCAAGTCGTTGGGCGGGGAAAACAGAAGGACACGCAAGAAGTTTACCGAGGAAAAAACTACAAAGTGACGCTTCACCCGAAAGTGAAGCTGGAAATTGTTCTTTCCGATTTGGGATGAAAGATTTCGCAGGGTCAGCAGCGATTCATGCGCTCGGCGGCTTTGCGGCACTGGCGATCGCCAAGCGGCTTGGGCCGCGAAAAGGGCGGTTCAACTCGGACGGTAGTGTGAACGTATTTGCGCCGAGCAATATTCCGCTTGCTTCGGCTGGGGCGTTCATTTTATGGTTTGGCTGGTTTGCGTTTAATGCGGGCAGTACGCTCGACGCATCCAATAAAGCATTGGCATCGATCGCCCACAACACGATGCTGTCAGGGGCGGCCGGAGGCGCGTCGGCGCTCTTCGTGACGATGAAAAAGTACGGAAAAGCCGATCCAAGCATGGTCATGAACGGTGTATTGTCCGGTCTGGTGGCCATTACGGCCGGTTGCGCCTTCGTTTCGCAATGGAGCGCGGTGCTGATCGGTCTTGTGAGCGGCGTCATCGTCGTCTATGCGACGCTGTTTGTCGATGCATTGAAAATTGACGACCCGGTCGGTGCGGTGGCGGTTCATGGGTTTAATGGGGTGTTTGGCACGTTCGCCGTCGGCTTGTTCGACTCGACGCAAGGATTGTTGACGACCGGTCATGCGTCGTTGTTCATCACCCAACTGCTTGGCGCGTTGACAGTCATCGTTTGGGGCTTCGTCAGCGGTGCGCTCATCGCGAATGTGTGCGACAGCACGGTCGGGCTCCGGGCGACAGAGCGTGAGGAAGAAGAAGGTCTCGATATGGCGTACCACGGCATTCCGGCTTACAATGAACTCGAGCGGTTTGCCGATCTCCCGGGCGGGTTGTACGATTTTGAGGAGACGACCGGCATTCGCGTTGCTCCGTTAAACAAGAAAAACGCGGTCGGTTGAACGCTCTCCCACCTACGCTTGTGCTTCGAGGTGGGAGATTCTTGGGAACACCCGCCCCACGGCAGGCTGTCCATCGAGCTAAAAAAGAAAGGCTGTCCGAAGAGATACGTTCAACAGACTCTATCGGGCGGTCTTTTTTGTTTCTGTTGTTCTCAACAGTCAGTTGTGAATTTACAAAATATTTACGAGAAATCATCCTTTCTGCTCTATCATTGTACTGACTCGCAAGGATATAATGGGAGTGAACGAGAAGGCGAGAGAAAGGGGAACCGGGAATGAAGAATTCCAAACGATGGGGAAGACGGGTGCTATCCGCATTGGCTGCTGCAGCGGTGCTGGCCGCGGCTCCAGTTGGGGCGGCAGGGAACGGGAAAAGCAAGGGGAAGCCGCCTGCTTCTTCGCACCGTTATATTGAGGTGCAGCTGTTAGGCATTAACGACTTCCACGGCCAGTTGAATGTGACG
>NZ_AYSF01000115.1:0-3967 GCF_000498995.1 Geobacillus thermopakistaniensis | reverse complement strand
GGTGGGAAGAGGAAAATCCAGCCGAAAACTCGGCTTGACGATGGAGGATTTCACCCGGGCGGTCGTCTTGCCGCAAGGAAAATTTGCCGAGTTTTTATCGCTCAAAGGGTCGGAGCGGCGGCAAATGCTGCAGCGCCTCTTCCATCTTGAGCGGTATGGCGATCAGTTGAATAAAAAGTTGAAAGACCGGCTTGCCGCCGCTGAGCAAGAATGGGAAAAAATCGAAGCGGAAAAAGCGGGGCTCGGCGATGCTTCAAAAGCAGCGCTCGAGCAGGCAGAGGCGGATGTGCGGGAGCTCGCGGGGCTGTTTGCCAAGCGAAAAAAAGAGCTTGAGGAAGTCGAAGCAGATGTGGAACGAACAAAACAACGATGGGCGTGGCAACAAGAAAAAGAAGCGGTCGAACAAGAGCTCGCCGCGCTGCGCCAACATGAATCCGTCATCCGCGAGCTTGAGGCGAAAAAGGAGCGCGCCGAGCAAGCAGAGCGCATATGGCCGTATTGGGAGCAGTGCGAGCAGGCATGTCGCTTGCGGGCAGAGGCGTTTCGTCGGTATGAAGGACTGGCGCGTCGGTTAGAGGAAGCCCAATTGAGCTATGAAGAAGCGGCGCGGCGTTATGAACGGGCGCGCCAAGAAAAGGCGCAGCGCGAACCGGAATTGCTCGTCCAGATGGAACGGCTGCGGCAGGCGGCGCAGCTTGAGCAGCAAATGGAAGTGCTTGGACAGGAGCTCGCAGCTCTTAGTGAAGAGAGGAAGCGACTCATTGCCCAGGAGAAGGCAGCTGCACGCCGGTTTGAAGAGGCGTCGGTCTGGTATGAGCGCGGCGCGAAGCGGCAGCGGGAGTTGAAAGAAGAACTGAAACAGCATGAAGAGGCGCTGGATGGAAAAGATGAGGCAGAGCGGGCGTACAGGCAGAAGCAGCATATTGAGCAAGCGGCGTCAGCCATCGCTCGCGTCGATGCCCAACTTCAGCAAAAGGAGGCCGTTTGGCGTCGGGCGAAAGAGGAAAAGTTGGAGCGGGAACGCCGATCAGCCGCTGTCGGCTCCCGGCTTCAAGAGCTGTTCCGGCGTGTGGAGCGGACGTATCGTTTCGTCTGCTGGCGGCAGCAGGATGCTGAAAAACAATTGTATACTTTGCAGAAAACCATGGAGGCGGAGCGACAGCGAGCCGAAGAAGCGCGGACGGCGCAACTCGCCTCCGCCTTGGCTGAGCGGCTCCGTCCCGGCGAGCCGTGTCCAGTGTGCGGATCGCGCGAGCATCCGCATCCGGCCGCCGCACCGCACGATGTCCAACTTGAGCGTCTGTCCGAGCTTGAGGCAGAGCGGCAGCGGTATGAACAAGATTGGCAAACGATCATTTCGTTCAAGGCGCAGCTCGAGCAGCTTGCCGAGCTGGCGGTAGGCCATGAAGCGCCGCCTGTGTTTGCCGAAAGCCGCTCGGTGGAGGAGGCCGTCGACCTCACTGTGGAAGTGCGGGCGCTTGCGCAAGATGTCATTGAATTGAAAGAAGCGGTCTACCGGGTGCTTGCCCAATGGAATGAAGCCGAGTCAGCGCGGCGCGAAGCGGAGAAAGCGTGCCAATGGATAGCGGCGGACATCGAAGCGCTGCAAGTTGAAAAGCAGCGGCTGGAGGAAGAGCGGCGGCAACTTGAACAGCAATGGCGGCAGATGTATCCTTTCCTTTCGCTTGAGACGATCGATGCGGTGTATGAACAGCTGTGTGAACGGGAAAACGTGCGGCGCGACGTGCAAAAGCGGCTGGAGGACAGCGTGCTGTTTTTAGAGGAAAAACAGCGGGCGAAAGAGGAAGCGGCCAAAGAGCGGAGCCGGCTTGAGACGGAGCGGGTGCGTCTTGACTCGCTGATTAGCGCCAAACAGCAGCAATGGAACGAATATGAGCGGCAACGGGGCGAGAAGGCGGGGGAAGGTCCTGCGGCCGTGCAGCTTCAGAAGGCGGAGGACGAATGGCGCCAGCTGCAAAACGGCGAGCAACAGGCGTATGAGGCTTGGCAGCGAGCCCAGCGGGAATATCAAATGCTTGAAAGCGAAACAAAAGCAGCCAAGCAGGCGTGGGAAGAAGGCGTCCGCCGCGAAGAAGAGGCGCTCGCTCGCTGGCGCGGCGCGCTTTTGGACACCATGTTTGCCGATGCCGAACAAGTCAAGCAAGCGAAGGCGGAAAAAGCGCAGCGAGATGAATGGGATGAGGCAATCCGCCGCTATTGGCGCCAAATCGAGCAAGCCGAACATCGCCTCGCCCAGCTGGCCGCCGCCATCGGGGGGGCGGCGGTGAGCGCTGAACAATGGGAGACGATGCAGCGTGTATACGCCGAGTTGAAGGAGCAAGTGGAGGCGATGACGCAGCAGCTTGGGGCAGCTCAAGCGAAGGTAGAAGAGTTGAGAAAAAAACATAGCCGCTTTGTTGAACTGGAGGAGAAGCAGGCGGAGCTCAGCCGGCGCATCGAGCGGTATAAACAGCTGCAGGCGCTGCTTCGCGGCAACAGCTTTGTCGAATTTATGGCTGAAGAGCAGCTCGAGCAAGTAACCGCCATGGCTTCGGAACGGCTGCAGCGGCTGACACGGCACCGGTATTCGCTCGAATTGGATTCGCAAGGCGGGTTTCTGATCCGCGATGATGCCAATGGCGGCGTCAGACGGCCGGTATCGACGCTCTCGGGTGGGGAGACATTTTTGACGTCACTGTCGTTGGCGTTGGCGTTATCGGCGCAAATTCAGCTGCGCGGCGAGTATCCGCTCCGCTTTTTCTTCTTGGACGAAGGGTTTGGCACCCTCGACGCTGAGCTGCTTGAGACGGTCATTTCCGCCTTGGAAAAGCTACATACCGAGCGGCTGGCGGTCGGCGTCATCAGTCATGTTCAAGAAATTCGCAACCGTCTGCCGCGACGGCTCATCGTCGAACCGGCTGAACCGTCCGGACGTGGCACGCGCGTCTGGCTGGAAATGATTTGACACTCCGCACGCCTAAACTGGCTGGAAATGATTTGACACTCCGCACGCCTAAAGGCGTGGGATTCTTGGGTCGCTCACGTCCTCATCCATTTCTGGTTCGGACAACGCCCAAGTTCAGGGGTGTGTCATCACCCCATCCCATCGGGTTAGGATGTACCCCCATGGGCGGCGCACCTGTGACCAGTGCGCTAGGTTAGACGGCGAAGCCCGAAATCGCTTTGGCGATGTTGATGGCGCCATTCAAGTCGGCGTGGAGAGTGTATCCACACCTTTGGCATCGAAAGCGGATGCCGTTTCGGTTCGCTTTCTCTCGATAACCACATTTACACGTTTGGCTCGTGTAGGTTGGATTCACCCACTCAACGCGAATGCCCGCCATTTCCGCCTTATAGGCAATCATCGTTTGCAGTTGATGAAACGCCCAAGCATGAAGGCTTCGCCCCGCTTCTTTGGCCGATGTTGCCCGCTTGCGAATCCCCGTCAACGCTTCCATTCGAATCACGCCAACACCGTTGGCGAGCGCAAAATTCACGATTTGACGGCTGATTTTGTGATTTTGATCCTTCATCCAGCGGGACTCTTTGCGGCCGATTTTGCGAATCATATGGAGCTTCTTGGCTTTTCCTAATCTCCTTCGCAAAGCCGCGTATCGCCTGCGAATGAAAGCGCATTGGCTGCCCTTAAAAAACAACGATTTCGTGCCCACGCTGGCAACGGCGATATAACGAAGTCCCAAATCAACGCCCATCACCTTTGTTTCGTGCCGCGGCTCCACTTCAAATGTGATCGCAACAGCCAAGTACCATTTCTTTCTCTTTTTGTAGAGCTTGGCTGCTCCTTGTTTGGCGGTTCCATGAAGCAGCCGATTCAGCCATGCTTCTTGATAGGGACGCGTGACCACCGGCACACCGACTCGCTTCTCTAATGTTGGGAATGAAACGGTGTAGAACTCTCCTTTCTTTTCCACCTTCACGTTTTGATTGTTAAAGCAACACCATAATG
>NZ_AYSF01000114.1:0-4046 GCF_000498995.1 Geobacillus thermopakistaniensis | reverse complement strand
CGAAACAAGTTTTTGCATCAAATTCGGGAGTGTGGTATGCTTGTTCATAGAGAGCACCTCCTGGGTTTGTTTGTGTCGCTACTCACATTCTACAGGAAAGGTGCTCTTTTTTCTATACCCTTTGGATTTTATTGGATAATCAACACGCCTGAGTTCGGGGCTGTGTCATCAGCCCATCCCATCAGGTTAGGATGTACCCCGATGGACGGCGCACCTGTGACCAGTGCGCTAGGTTAGGCGCTCAAGCCCGAAATCGCTTTGGCGATGTTGATCGCCCCATTTAAGTCGGCGTGGATGGTGTATCCGCACTCTTGGCATTGGAAGAGGATGCCGTTGTGGTTGGCTTTCTCCCGATGACCGCATCGGCATGTTTGACTTGTGTAGTTCGGATTCACCCACTCCACCCGAATGCCCGCCATTTCGGCTTTATAGGCCATCATTGTTTGCAGTTGATGAAACGCCCAAGAATGAAGGCTTCGCCCTGCTTCTTTTAAAGAAGCGGCTCGTTTCCGAATCCCCGTCAAATCTTCCATCCGAATCACGCCAACACCGTTGGCGAGGGCAAAGTGGACGATTTGACGGCTGATTTTGTGGTTCACATCCTTCATCCAGCGGGACTCTTTATGGCCGATTTTGCGAATCATATGGAGCTTCTTGGCTTTGCCCAACGTTCGCCGCAAAGCCGCATATCGTCGGCGAATAAAGGCGCATGGATTGCCTTTAAAAAACAATGACTTCGTTCCGACGCTGGCAACGGCCATATAACGGAGTCCCAGGTCAACGCCCATCACATTGGGTTCGTTTCGTGGTTCCACTGAAAACGTGATCGCGACGGCGAAATACCATTTCTTTCTCTTTTTGTAGAGCTTCACTGCCCTTTGTTTGGCGGTTCCGTCCAGCAGTCGATTCAGCCAGGCTTCTTGATAGGGGCGCGCGGCCACAAACCGTGGGCTTTCAGACGGCTTTTTTCTGTAAATCACAAAGCAAAGGGATTCTCCCTTTCCGCACAGGAGACAGAATATTCCGCCTCCTATGCGGAGGAAACCTGCTCTTATCTATTCCCAATCCATTCAGATATACCCTATCTATCTCTCATTACACAAAATTCTTGACGGCACAAAATTTTTATAATATTCTTTATCTTGTAATCGGATTCAAAAACTTAAATGGAGGAGGAATCGGGGATGATCTACGCACAACCAGGCCAGCCAGGCGCGCTTGTCACATTTAAAAAGCGCTACGAAAACTTCATTGGCGGCAAATGGGTGCCGCCGGTCGACGGCGAGTATTTCGAAAATATCACGCCAATCACCGGACAGCCGTATTGCGAAGTGCCGCGCTCAAAAGCGGCGGACATCGAACTGGCGCTTGACGCCGCCCATGCGGCAAAAGACGCATGGGGACGCACGTCTCCAGCGGAGCGCGCCCGTTTGTTGAACAAAATCGCCGACCGGATGGAAGAAAACTTGGAAATGCTCGCCGTTGCGGAAACATGGGAAAACGGCAAGCCGATCCGCGAAACGTTGGCGGCTGACATCCCGCTTGCCATCGACCATTTCCGCTACTTCGCCAGCTGCATTCGCGCGCAAGAAGGCACGATTTCGGAAATCGATCACGACACGGTCGCCTATCATTTCAAAGAACCGCTCGGCGTCGTCGGGCAAATCATCCCGTGGAACTTCCCGATTTTAATGGCGGCCTGGAAACTCGCTCCAGCGCTCGCGGCCGGCAACTGCGTCGTCTTGAAACCGGCGGAGCAAACGCCGACGTCGATCCTCGTTCTCATCGAACTCATCGAGGATTTGCTTCCACCTGGCGTCGTCAACATCGTCAACGGCTTTGGCTTAGAAGCCGGCAAGCCGCTCGCCTCGAACCCGCGCGTGGCGAAAGTGGCGTTCACCGGTGAAACGACGACCGGACGGCTCATCATGCAGTACGCCTCGCAAAACATCGTGCCGGTTACGCTTGAGCTTGGCGGCAAGTCCCCGAACATTTTCTTCGCTGATGTGATGGACAAAGACGACGAGTTTCTCGATAAAGCGCTCGAAGGCTTTACGATGTTCGCCTTAAACCAAGGCGAAGTGTGCACATGCCCGTCGCGCGCCCTCATCCATGAGTCGATTTACGACGCCTTTATGGAACGGGCGCTTGAGCGCGTCAAGCAAATCAAGCAAGGCAATCCGCTCGATACGGAAACGATGATCGGCGCCCAAGCCTCCTCCGAACAGCTCGAGAAAATTTTGTCATACATCGACATCGGCAAACAGGAAGGCGCTGAGCTCTTGATCGGCGGCGAGCGGAACATGCTCGAAGGAGAACTCGCCGGCGGCTATTACGTCAAGCCGACCGTTTTCAAAGGGCATAACAAAATGCGCATTTTCCAAGAAGAAATTTTCGGCCCAGTGCTCGCGGTCACAACGTTTAAAGATCACGACGAAGCGCTTTCAATCGCCAATGAAACGCTGTACGGCCTTGGCGCCGGCGTCTGGACGCGCGACATCAACACCGCGTACCGCTTCGGCCGCGGCATCCAAGCCGGCCGCGTCTGGACGAACTGCTATCACGTCTATCCGGCCCACGCGGCGTTTGGCGGCTACAAAATGTCCGGCATCGGCCGCGAAACGCACAAAATGATGCTCGACCATTACCAACAAACGAAAAACTTGCTCGTCAGCTATTCGCCGAAAAAACTTGGCTTGTTCTAACATTGGCCCACCTGCTCTTCCACGGCAAAAGGCAGCGCCGACGCGCTGCCTTTTGCCCACTGTTGCATCCGTCACCGCCAAAACCACGCAAACTCCTTTTGATGATGGAATGGAAAACGACGCAACAACCGTTCCATTCGACGAATCCAGCAAAGCTGCTCTAGGAGCCTGTCTTTGGCCATGATGCGAAAGGAGGTGCATCCGATGCCTGATGAACCGAAAGTCATCGCCACCGAAGCAGCGTTAGAATTGATTGAAAAATTAAAGGCGAAATACGGTCCGCTCATGTTCCACCAATCCGGCGGCTGCTGCGACGGCAGCTCGCCGATGTGCTACCCGCTCGGCGAGTTGATCGTCGGCGATTCCGATGTTTTGCTTGGCGAAATCGGCGGCTGCCCGTTTTACATCTCTAAGGCGCAATACGAATATTGGAAGCATACGCAGCTCATCATTGACGTCGTCCCCGGGCGCGGCGGCATGTTTTCGCTCGAAGGCCCGGAAGGCGTCCGCTTTCTCACCCGCTCGCGCGTCTTCGGCCAAAGCGCGGATGCGGGCGCAACGTAACCAGCCATCGCGAATCGTCACCGTGAAACCGCCATGCGCCGGGCATCACGTCGATGCGAAACCGCCTGGCGAAATGGGCCGCACGGAGCGAGCCGCCGGCTTCCATTGGCACCTCACCCCCGGATGCCTCATCGCTCCGGGGGAGTTTTGTTCGTCGCCGCCAAAAAGAAAGGCGGCCCGCCGCCTGAGCGAATGAGGCGCGGTCCGCCGTTTTCTTTTCTTCATTCGCATGCCGCTAGGCCTTCTCCTCTGCCTGCTTCAACTGCTTCATCGCCTCGGTCCGATCAGACAAGGTGATCCTTTTCAAACCGAACACCAACAACAAGCCCACAGCGATAAACACGAGCCCGAACAAAAAGACGGATTGCAGCGAGTCGACAAGCGACTGCTTCAGCACCGGCACGAACATGTCGCGCAGCAGCGCTGGAATCTTGGCCATCGCTTCCGGACTGAGCAGAACGGAATACAGCCCTTGCGGATCATCATGGATCATGCCGGCAAAGCGGTCGACAAGCCCTTTCGCCTGCGCCGGCAGCGCTTCGAGCTTTGGCATGAGCCGCTCGTCAAGCAAGGCGCTCGACCGGTGGTTCATGATGGCGCCAAGCACCGTCATCCCAAACGTCCCGCCGATCGAGCGGAAAAATTGGCTTGAAGACGTCACGACGCCAAGCTCCGATTTTGGAAAGCTTTCTTGCAGGGCGAGCGTCAAAATCGGCATCACGAGCCCTGTGCCAAGACCGAGAATGATCATATACATCGTCAAAATCCAGCCGAAAA
>NZ_AYSF01000113.1:4360-17608 GCF_000498995.1 Geobacillus thermopakistaniensis | reverse complement strand
AAGAACATTTGCCCGTCGCGGCGACCCGCTCGCCTGCGCTTTTCTTGGTTAAGCCCTCGATCGATTAGTATCCGTCAGCTCCACGTGTCGCCACGCTTCCACCTCGGACCTATCGACCTCGTCATCTTCGAGGGATCTTACCCGCTTCACGCGGTGGGAAATCTCATCTTGAGGGGGGCTTCACGCTTAGATGCTTTCAGCGCTTATCCCGTCCGCACATAGCTACCCAGCGGTGCCCCTGGCGGGACAACTGGTACACCAGCGGTGCGTCCATCCCGGTCCTCTCGTACTAAGGACAGCTCCTCTCAAATTTCCTCCGCCCGCGACGGATAGGGACCAAAATGTCGCCGAAAAGGACGATCGTCGTGTTTGTCGAATACGCCCGCCAGTTTACCCGACCGCTCAACGATTTGGCCAACCAATGGAACACGTTGCTGTCGGCGTTGGCTGGCGCTGAACGGGTGTTGGAAATTTTGGATTTGCCGAAAGAAGAGGAAGACGAGCGGGAAGCGGCGGCCTTGGACCGGCTTGATGGACGCATTGAGTTTCGTCAAGTCGTCTTTTCTTACGACAAACAGCGCCCGGCGCTCGACGGCGTCACCTTTTCCATCGCCCCAGGAGAGACGGTCGCGCTTGTCGGCCCAACTGGAGCCGGCAAAACGACCGTATTGCAGCTGTTGACCCGCTTTTACGATCCAGATCGAGGAGTGATTTTGATCGACGGGCGCGACAGCCGGACGATCAAGCGGGCGAGTTTGCGCCGGCATATGGCATTTGTGCTTCAAGATACGTTTTTGTTCGCCGGAACGATCCGCGACAACATTCGTTACGGCCGGCTTGAGGCGACCGATGAAGAAGTCGAGGAGGCGGCGCGCCAGGCGAACGCCCACTCCTTTATTATGAAGCTGCCGGACGGCTATGACACCGTTTTGGCCCCAGGAGGCGGCGGAATCAGCCAAGGGCAGCGGCAGCTGTTGGCCATCGCTCGGGCGATGATCGCCGACCCGGCCATTTTGATTTTGGACGAAGCGACGAGCAACATCGATACGGTGACCGAAGTGCGCATTCAAGAAGCGCTCGCGCGGCTCATGAACGGCCGGACGTGCTTGGTCATCGCCCATCGGTTGAACACGATTCAACATGCCGACCGCATCCTTGTGCTCAACGACGGCAAAGTGATCGAGCAAGGGACGCATGAAGAGCTGTTGGCTGCAAAAGGATTTTATTTCCAGTTGTATTGCCGCTATTGGAAACGCAGTGTGCATGCGGCCCGATGAGGAATGCGCCTGCCCGGCGACGCCGCTCTCCCGCTGAACCGAAAACGAGCGCCCCGATCGTTGAACAAAGCCATGTGTCGCGAGGGTCGACGATCAGGGCGCCTTTCTATCGCTATGTGAAACGCCGGCTTGTGTCGGGCGTGTCTTGCCAGCATAGGCTTAAGGACGCGTTCGCTCGGAGAGGCGCTTTTGAAACGCTTCGCGCCAGCTTGCGGATAAGGCCGGATGGCTGGCGATTTGCTTTATGGCGGCGGCATTGTCCCGCTCATGATAGTAAATGTGATTGATATACGCGATGGATAGCGCCCCCGCGCCCCGCTCGACGAGAACGAGCGGCGCGCCTGGAGCGACGACGCCCTCTTTGAGAACGCGAAAGTAAAACCCGCTTTTTCCTGTCTGGCAGACGGCTTTCGGCAAATCGGGCAGCTGATGTTTGAACGCCAATTTGGAGCACGGCTGGCGCGGCTGTGACACTTGTACGAGCGCCGTGCCGGCAGCATAAATGTCGCCAAGACACACAAAATCTTGCCGAAAATGACTTCGTGGTGCTTTTCGGAGCGATTTNGACGGCTTTCGGCAAATCGGGCAGCTGATGTTTGAACGCCAATTTGGAGCACGGCTGGCGCGGCTGTGACACTTGTACGAGCGCCGTGCCGGCAGCATAAATGTCGCCAAGACACACATCGTCTTCCGTCAAACCGAGAAGCGTCCAGTTTTCTCCAAACGCCCCCGCCGTAAACGGGCGGCCGTATCGCTCTTCCCAATAGACGAAATGCTCGGACGGATAGGCGCAAATCGCTTTATCTTCTCCTCCGTGATGGACGAGGTCGGCTTGTCCATCTCCAGCCAAGTTTTGTTTGCCGACTGCAACGGGATGAGCGACCGGCGTTTTGTCAATGCCGGTTGTGATCCGCTGGCCGCCGATGTGGAGCGTTTTCGGCTTCCCGACATTAATGGAGAGAATCTGCATCGCGTTCACCCCCATACAGCGTCGGCGATGAGCCGGAAACTCGCGAGTTTATCCTCGAAGTCGTATGTAATCGTCACGAGCATGATTTCCTCTGTTTCATACTTTTCGCTCAGCCGATACAGCTCGTCTTTGACGCGCGCCGGACTGCCGACGATCATCCGCTTCCGATTGTCTGCGATCCGTTTGCGTTCATACGGGCTGTATGGGTAGGCGGCTGCTTTTTCCGGACTCGGCGTGCCGTTGACGGCCATCCCTTGTTCGATCATGAGGAGCGTCAAGTCAAGGCTTCCCGCGATCCATTCCGCTTTTTCATCCGTTTCGGCGCAAATCGCAAATACAGCCACGAGTGTACGCGGCTCGTCCAAATGCGGCGATGGGGTAAACCGGTCGCGATACAGTTGCATGTACTCTTGGCCGCCTTCGCCGTTAATAAATTGCGCGAAGGCGTACGGCAGCCCTTTTTCCGCCGCCAGCTTCGCTGTTTCCGAACTGGATCCGAGCAGCCAAACGTCTGGAGGCGATTGCACAATCGGCGTCGCCTTGACGCCATAAAGCGGGTGGACGGGCGGAAGCGCATCGTGCAAATACCCAAGCAAGTCATCGATTTGCTCCCGATAGCGGTCCGCTGAACGCGGCCGGCCGTCTTGGAGCGCCATCGTCGCCCGCGGCATGCCGCCAGGCGCGCGGCCGATGCCGAGATCGACGCGGCCGGGGGCTAGACCCGCCAACACGCGAAAATTTTCTGCCACTTTATAGGCGCTGTAGTGCGGCAGCATCACTCCGCCTGAGCCGATGCGAATGCGCGACGTTTTCGCCCCGATGTGTCCAAGCAGCACTTCTGGAGACGAGCCGGCGAGGCTGTTCGCGTCGTGGTGTTCGGACACCCAAAAACGCTTGTAGCCGAGCTCTTCGACAAACTGGGCGAGCCGGACCGTGTTTTCAAGCGCTTCTTCCGCGGTCATGCCTTCGGCGATGGGCGATTGATCAAGAACGCTGAGCTTTAGCGGCATGATCATTTCTCCTCCCTCTCGAAATGTTGATGTATCAAGGCTTTCTTTTCCTTGCGGTTGAACGCTCTCCCACCTACGCTCACGCGTGGAAGTGGGGGTCTTCTCGGCGCGAGATGATAAAAATGGTTAGTTCTTATTATGGGATGTTTCGTTTCTTGTTGTCCATTGATTTGCTTTTGCCATCCGACGGCAGCCAGCCAAAAAAAACAGTCCGCCGTTTCAGCCGGCGGATGGCGGCAGACGCCGAAAGAGGATGACATTCTACAAGCGGATCGGGTTTTTTGGTTCAGCGGCTTGGCGGTCGATTTTTTGGCTGCGCCCCCTCCCGGAAAAGAACGAGGAAAACAGTTGTTTGACGCTGTCAACGATAAAGGAGCATCGTTCATACAGCGCTTCTTTTAAGCTGTCGAGCTGGCGGGTCACTTTGTATTGCGCCGCCTCTTGCGCTTCAAGCCGCTCGATGACGGTCTGGTGAAAGACGTGCTGCAACTCGAGCTGTTCCACTAATTTTTGGTACAGTTTTTCTTGTCCTTCCAGGCGGGCGGCCATTCTTTCGGTTGTTTGTTCCCGCTCAGTCGATTGCCGCTCAAGCCGGTGCATCGCTTCACTTTGCACCATCAACGCTTCGATGACCGCTTGGCGCGCTGTTTCTTCTTTTGTAAACTGCTCCTCCCATGCGCGCCGCTGTTCGTGCTCCATCTGCTCGTGAGCGTTGATCGATCGTTCAAGGCGGGCCAGCGTTTCGGCGAGCTCCGCTTGTTCTCGTTGTCCGGCAGCGAGCAATTGCTCAAGCCGGTCGAACGCTGCCGCCCATTGCTTGCTTTGCTCCGCCTGCAGGTTTTGCCCGGCATTAGAGGCATCAATGAAGCGCGAAACGGTTTCAGTTAGTTCGCGATACAGTTCCGTTTGCTCGGTTTGGCTTGCCGCCACCATCCCCTTGAGGCCGTCCAGCGCCTTGACGAGACGCCCGCTATGCTCGGCTTGTTCCGTTTGCCCGGCGGCAAGCGAACGCTCAAGCCGAGTCAAGGCATCGGCGATTTTCTCACGATCATCGGCTTGCTGCTTTCGTCCTTCCTCCACCGCCAGCTTGAGGCGAAGGAACGCCTCGGCCAACTGTTCAAGCAGCTGGGTTTGCTCTTCAATCATTTGTTCCGTTTTGGCGCGTCGGTAATAAAACACCGAATGCGAGGAGGGAGGCGGAGTTGCACCGTACACGCGCGGGGTCATCTGTTTGTTCATGTAAATCAATGGGAAAAGCCTCCTTTCCGTTCGTCTATGTGGCATCATATGCCGCTGCCGCTCGGTCGGTTTGGGCGGTTTATTTGTGGCGTTCCGCTCTCTTTTGGTATAATAGAAAGAGAAAAAATGGAAGAAAGGGTGTTAGGTATGCCAGCTGTCGAATCGAATATGTTTCCGCTTGGCAAACAAGCGCCCCCGTTTGCCCTCACGAATGTCATCGATGGCAACGTCGTTCGTCTTGAGGATGTGAAATCGGACGCAGCGACTGTCATTATGTTCATTTGCAATCATTGCCCGTTTGTAAAGCATGTACAGCACGAGCTTGTTCGCCTAGCAAACGATTATATGCCCAAAGGGGTGTCGTTTGTCGCCATCAACTCCAACGATGCTGAACAATATCCGGAAGATTCGCCCGAAAACATGAAAAAAGTGGCTAAAGAGCTTGGCTACCCGTTCCCATACTTGTATGACGAAACGCAAGAAGTGGCGAAGGCGTACGACGCCGCCTGCACCCCGGATTTTTATATTTTCGACCGTGAGCTGAAATGCGTTTACCGCGGCCAGCTTGATGATTCGCGGCCGAACAACGGCATTCCGGTGACCGGGGAATCGATCCGCGCCGCGCTGGATGCTTTGTTGGAGGGCCGTCCGGTGCCGGAAAAGCAAAAGCCGAGCATCGGCTGCAGCATTAAATGGAAGCCATCCGCGTAAACTGTTGCTTGACTTCTCGTTGTCGAACGGATATGATGAAGAAAGCGTCATTCGTTTGCCGCGGGATCATCGCAAGCCGTGCCGTTGCCGCTCATGGAGCTGGCGCGGCTTTTTCGTTGTCCGCTGTCCGCTTGACAAATTCACACTGGCGCCGCCACGGAGCGGCAAGGATGGATGAGAGGCAGGGCTTCCATTGTTTTTGTTTTCTTCTTCAAGTTTTCATAATCTATGTTATGTAAACAAAAGGAGAAAAGTGAGATGGCGGAAAGACGATATCGAGTGTTTGTGTATGGAACGTTGCTGACCGGCGAGGACAACCATTGTGTTGTAGCTCCTTATGTTCGCGCCGTATGCCCAGGGAAGGTGAACGGCCGTTTGTACAGCGTCGGCCCGTACCCTGCGCTTGTGCTCGGAGAAGAAGGGGAAGTGGAAGGGGAATGGTTGACGGTGACGGAGGAAGGGCTCAAAGCGATGGATGAGCTTGAAGACTACGCCGAAGGACGGGACGATAACGAATATGAGCGGATATGGGTCCGCGACGCCCACCAGCCGATCGAAGGGTACGTCTACGTTTACTTGCCGGAAAAAGCCGCCGGCCTGCCGATCATTTCGTCCGGCTCGTGGCGTCGGCGTGAGGAGAAAACGTAACATCAATAGTGGATAGAAAAAGTCGGCCGAGGAGACGATTATCTCCTCGGCTGGCTTTTTTTGTATAAATATTCGTCTAATTTGAAACCGTTTGCAAAAAAATTCATTATAAAAATACAGAAAAATTGATAAAAAAGTGTTGCCAAACGGCTTCTCTTTTTCTATAATAAAAGCATGTTAGAAAAATAAACGCANCTGGCTTTTTTTGTATAAATATTCGTCTAATTTGAAACCGTTTGCAAAAAAATTCATTATAAAAATACAGAAAAATTGATAAAAAAGTGTTGCCAAACGGCTTCTCTTTTTCTATAATAAAAGCATGTTAGAAAAATAAACGCACGAATGTGAGGTAATGTAACATGTCAAAGCCGTTCGTTTCCTCTACACAAACGGAGTTGTTGGAACAAATCAAAGAGAAGATCAAAGAAAAAAACGTTGAGCTTCTTCATTTGCAGTTTGTCGACATTGAAGGGATCTTAAAGCACGTGACCGTGACGGCTGAACAGCTTGATGATGTCGTCGAAGGGAAAATCATGTTTGATGGTTCGTCGATCAAAGGCTTCTCGCCGATCAACCGTTCCGACTTGTATCTTCTGCCGGATTTGAATACGTTTGCTGTTTTGCCGTGGACGGTCGAGGAAGGCTATGCGGAAGCGCGCTTTCTCTGCTCGGTGACCAATCCGGACGGCACGCTGTTTGAAGGCGACCCGCGCAACGTGCTGAAAAAAACGATCGAGCGGGCGGCGGAAAAAGGATATACGATCTCGGTCGGTCCGGAGCTGGAGTTTTTCCTGTTCAAAGCCGATGAAAACGGCAATCCGACGCTCGAGCTCCATGATGGCGGCGGTTATTTCGAACCGTCTCCGAAAGACTTGGGCGAACGCGTTCGCCTTGAAATTTACCGCGCCTTAAAAGCGATGGGCTTTACGATTGAAGCGTCGCACCATGAAGTGGCGGAAGGCCAGCATGAGATCAACTTCAAATATGCCGATGCGCTCGGTGCGGCTGACAATGCGACGACGTACAAATGGGTTGTCAAAACGATTGCCAGCAAGTTCGGCCTCCATGCGACGTTTATGCCAAAACCGGTGTTTGGCATCAACGGTTCAGGCATGCATGTCAACATTTCCCTCTTCAAAGATGGGGAAAATGCGTTCTTTGATCCGAACGATGCGAACCAGTTGTCAGAAACAGCGTACCAATTCATCGCGGGCTTGCTGAAAAACGTAAAACACTTCGCGGCGGTTACGAACCCGCTTGTCAACTCGTACAAACGGCTTGTGCCAGGGTATGAAGCGCCTTGCTACATCGCTTGGTCCGCTTCCAACCGTTCGGCGCTCATCCGCATTCCGGCCAAACGCGGCGTCGCGACGCGCGTTGAGCTCCGTTGCCCGGATCCGTCGGCCAATCCGTATTTGGCGTATGCCATCATCGCTGCCGCTGGCCTTGACGGTGTCGAAAAAGGTTTAACCGCTCCGGCGCCGATTGATGAAGACATCTTCCATATGTCGGAAGAACGACGTGCGGAGCTTGGCATTGACAACTTGCCGGAAAACTTGGGCGAGGCCATCGCTGCGTTCGAAAGCGGAGAAATCGGCCGCGCGACGCTTGGCGAGCACGTATTCAACGAATACGTCGCGATGAAAAAAGACGAATGGAACAGCTACCGCACGGCGGTCCACGCTTGGGAAGTCGAGCGGTATCAAGGGAAGTTCTGATCGAAAGCCAGCATTCAAAAGGTGTCCCGTCGCCATATTCGGGGCGCCTTTTTTCTGCAGGCGGCTGTTTGTCTTTATGGACGGCCGCGCGGCGCCTTCCGTCCGTCGGCCGCCAAGCCGTCGGTGTTCGCAACGTCATCTTGCGAGCAGGGACTAAAATAAATGATCGCATTTTTTATTTTTTAAAAATTCATAGTTGACATCTATGAATAATGAGATTTAAATTATAAGTAACGCGCTCAACCATTGCAAACGGAGGGAAACCAATGAAAAAACTGATCGTTTTTGTGTTTGTAGGATTTATCGCCCAGCTGATTGACGGCTCGCTTGGAATGGCGTATGGCGTCACGTCGTCGACGTTGTTATTGACGTTCGGCATTGCTCCGGCCGTCGCCTCGGCGTCCGTTCATTTGGCGGAAGTGGTGACGACGGCGGCATCTGGCGCTTCCCATTGGAAGTTCGGCAACGTCGACCGCCGCATGGCCTTTAGGCTCATCATTCCCGGGTCGGTCGGCGCGTTTGTCGGAGCATGCTTTTTAAGCAATTTGCCGGGAGATTTGATTAAACCATATGTATCCTTGTTTTTGTTGGCGCTTGGCTTTTACATTATTTATCGATTTTTAGTGTTGAACGGCCGCGCGCCGTCGACGCCCGGAAAACAGTGGTCCAATAAGCAGCTCGTCCCTCTCGGATTGGTGGCTGGCTTCCTTGATGCGACCGGCGGTGGAGGATGGGGGCCGATTGCGACGCCGGTGTTGTTGGCCAATAAAAGCATGGAAGCGCGCAAGGTGGTCGGCACAGTCGATACATCCGAATTTGCCGTCGCGCTGTCGGCGACGCTAGGATTCGTCATTTCGCTTGGTTGGGAGCAAGTGAACTGGCACTGGGTGCTGACGCTCATGGCTGGCGGGGTCGTCGCTGCACCGATCGCCGCTTGGCTTGTGCGCAAACTGCCGTCCCATTTGCTTGGAGTGTTGGTCGGCGGGTTGATTATTTTGACGAACGTCCGCACGCTCCTGCACGCTTGGGAGGCGCCTGCGCCGGTGTATCCGACCGTTTATGGCCTCATCGTCATCGGTTGGGCCGCGGCGGTATGGCTGGCGATCCGAAACGGGCGGAAAGGAAAGGCGACTGGCAGGGAGTTGGCGTCGTAAGCATTAGGGGGCGCTTGGCAAACGACAGTGTCTTTCCGTTGGCGGCAGCGTTGGATGCGATCGGGTTGAGCATCAGGGAGCTTGTTCGTGCTGCGGAGGGCAACGGTCGACAGCGCCTGCCCTCAAAAATAGCGCGCGGAGCAGTTGTTGCCCCGTTGACGACAGTTGAAACGAGAAGGCGGCTCTTGCCCTCTGGGCAGGGGCTGCTTTTTTATCATCCCCTGTAGCGGGAAGCCGGTTTCTATGTTAAAATATTCTGCATCATCAACCAAAGGGGGAGAGGGAACATGGCACAGCCGCTTGATCTCGGCCGCCGCATTTCACTCATCGATTTGTATGATTTGCGCATGCCGCAGCGCACCGGTACATACGTGCTTCACGAAGAGAACTTGGCGATCGTGGAAACAGGGCCAAGCCCGTCGGTGCCGCATTTGCTTGCTGGGTTGAAAGCGCTTCATATTGATCCGTCTGATATTCGCTATATCATCGTCACCCATATTCATTTGGATCATGCGGGCGGCGTGGGGTTGCTTCTTCAGCATTGCCCGAATGCGATGGTTGTCGTCCATCCGAAAGGGAAGCGGCATTTGGCTGATCCATCGCGCCTCATCGCTGGAGCGAAGGCGGTGTACGGCGCGCAGTTTGAGTCGCTCTTTGATCCGATTCTTCCGGTGCCAGAAGAGCGATTGATCGTGAAAGAGGACGGGGAAACGTTGGAGTTGAGTGCGGAGCGGACGCTTGTGTTTTATGATACGCCGGGGCATGCGAACCATCACGTTTCGATTTATGATTCGTACAGCCGCGGCGTGTTCACCGGCGATACGATCGGCGTTTTTTATCCGCAGCTGCAAGAAGCGGGGCTTACGTTTTGCCTGCCTTCAACATCTCCGAACCAATTTGATCCCGAGGCCATGGAGCAGTCGGCGGCAAGACTTGAGAAGCTGAGACCGGAACGCATTTATTTTGGCCATTTTGGCATGCTGGATGACCCGCAGGAGGCGTTCCGCCAGCTTCGCGTTTGGCTGCCGAAGTTCGTGGCGGCGGGAAAAGAAGCGGTCGACCGTCATCCGGAAGCGCCGGCTGCCGAGCAGGCGAAAATGGCAGCGCACCGGTTGCGCGGCGAAGTGATGGCGTTTCTTGNTAATGTGGACTAAAATTTAGCCGAAAAAGGAGGCGTTCCGCCAGCTTCGCGTTTGGCTGCCGAAGTTCGTGGCGGCGGGAAAAGAAGCGGTCGACCGTCATCCGGAAGCGCCGGCTGCCGAGCAGGCGAAAATGGCAGCGCACCGGTTGCGCGGCGAAGTGATGGCGTTTCTTGATGATCATGGCGCTCCATCTTCGTCGTCGGCGCATGCGGCGATCGAGCTTGATTTGCAAGTGTGCGCGATGGGGTTGATCGATTATTGGCAGAAACAACGGTGATCATTCGATTGGCCTGGCCGATTCGGCTGGGTTTCTTTTTTTGACGGGAAAGCGAAAATTGGAAAAACGGGAAAAACTGTTTTTGTGTGTGTTCGGTTTTTAGGCGGATCATTTCGTGAAATCGCGGTGTATATGTTAGAGTGGAAATAAGCGATCCTGATTCCTGTTGGAAAGAGCGTCCATGAGCAAGGGGGAACGGAAGAGTGAAACAGAGGCGGTCCGTCATGCATCACATTGGCGTCGGGTTCATCATCGCATCGTTCGTCGTTTGGGTCATTCCGCCCATCGCGCCATTTTTACCGTTTTCGACTGCGGCCAAAGCGTCGATCGTTGCGGTTGCCATTGTGGCGGCGGAAATCATGTTTTGGATCGGGGCGCTGTTGGTTGGAAAGGAAGCGGCGTCGAAGCTGAAGAAGTATTGGGATCTGAAACATTGGCGAATAAAACGGCGGTTGTCGGATCAAACCAATGATGGCGAACAATGCCAAGACGGATCGCGAGAGATGACAACGATGAAGAAATGAGGTGGTTGCATGCGACGGAGCACAGTTGCGCTTCTCATAGCCGTTGCCGCCCTGTCCGGAGTGCTTTGGCTTGGCGGCCTGGCATTGGCGGTGCAAGACCAGTTTTTTTCGGCCGCCAAGCCGCCGACGAAAGAACAACGGCCGCCGACGGCTGAAACAAGGCAACATGACGAGAAAATGGATATTGTTGCTCTTGGCGATTCGTTGACGAGAGGAACGGGCGATGAAAGCGGAAAAGGGTATGTCGGCTATATGGTCGATGAGCTTCGCCGGCAAACGGACAAACCGATCCGTGTGACGAACTTGGCCATCCGCGGCCTTCGCTCTGACGGACTGCTTCGCCAGCTTGGCCAGCCTGAGATTCAGCGGCAAGTCGCCATGGCGGATCTTATTGTGATGACCATCGGCGGCAACGACTTGTTTCAAGGCGGGGAAGCGTTGAAACTGGATCGAAAGCAGCTGAATGAGGCGAAACGGCGATATGTAGCCAACCTAGACCGCATTTTCGCCGCGCTGCGCCGCTTCAACAGCGAAGCGGTCATTTTTGCGATCGGTTTGTACAACCCGTTTGGCGATTTAGACGATGCCAAATGGACGTCGGCGGTTGTGCGCGATTGGAATTTTGCATCAGCGGAAGTGGCGGCCCGCTATCCGAACATCGTCGCGGTGCCGACGTTTGATTTGTTTGCCCTCCATGTCAACGACTATTTGTACAGCGACCATTTTCATCCAAACGCGGCAGGCTACAAGCGGATTGGAGAGCGCGTCGCCTCGCTCATCACGTTGACGGAGGAGGGTGAGCAATGACCAAACAGGTGACGTTAGCGGTCAAAGAGCTGCGGAAAACGATTCGCGGCAAGGAAATTATTAAAGGCATTTCGTTTGAGTTGCATGAGGGGGAAGTATTCGGTTTTTTAGGGCCGAACGGCGCGGGAAAAACGACGACGATCCGCATGCTCGTCGGGCTCATTCGGCCGACGTCGGGGACGGTGGCGATTTGCGGGTATGATCTTCACCGCCAGTTTACCGACGCGATCCGCCAGATCGGCTGCATCGTCGAAAACCCAGAAATGTATCCGTATTTAACAGGCTGGGAAAACCTTGAACATTTCGCCCGCATGATGCCGGGAATTGGTGCAGATCGGATCATGGAAGTGGCGAAGCTCGTCGGCCTTGAACAGCGCATCCATGACCGAGTGGGCACGTATTCGCTCGGCATGCGGCAGCGGCTCGGCATCGCTCAGGCGCTGCTTGGAAAGCCGAAGGTGCTCATTTTGGACGAGCCGACCAACGGCCTTGACCCGGCCGGCATTCGCGAAATGCGCGCCTTCATCCGCTTTTTGGCGGAAACGGAAGGGTTGAGCGTCCTTGTTTCATCGCATTTGTTAAGTGAAATTCAATTAATGTGCGACCGCGTCGCCATTATGGCGAAAGGACGGCTCTTGGCCGTGGACACGGTTGAGCGGCTGTTAAACCAACAGGCGCGCGTCGTCTGGAAAGCCGCTCCAACGGATCGGGCGCGGGCGCTGTTAGCGGCGGAAACCGAGGTGTTGCGCGCCGATGAAGAGACGATCGTCACGCCATATGAGCCGTCGAGACTAGCCGCTTGGAACGCCAAGCTTGTCCAAGCCGGCGTCTCGGTTTCGGAAATTGAACCGCGGCTGCCGACGCTCGAGGACTTGTTTATCGAGCTGACAGGGGGCGAAACGATTGAGTAAGCTCGTGTATAATGAAATGTTGAAAATCGTCCGCAAAAAGCGGCTATGGGTGATCGCCGCCATCATTGCGGTGCTCGTCGCCTTGTTTACATACGCCCAATACCGCGAGACGGAAGAGTTGAGAAAACGGCTTGGCACGACCGACTGGCGGACGCAGCTGCAGCAGCAAATCGTCGATTTGCAAAACCGCTTGCAGTCGCCGAGCATGTCTGAGGAATGGCGGAAATACTTGCAAATCCGCCTCAAGCAGCAGCAGTACTACTTAGAGCACAACATTAATCCGTCCGCCCCTGGAGCGCCGACGTTTATGCGCACGTTTATCGAAAACGCCATCGACTTGTTTTTGCCGCTTTTAGTGATGGTGGTTGCGGCCGATTTAGTGTCGTCCGAGGCAAGCGCTGGAACGATCAAGCTGCTTCTCGTTCGGCCGGTGAAGCGGTGGAAAATTTTGTTGAGCAAATATATCGCGTTGCTCCTGTCGGTGTCGCTCATTATGCTGATGGCGGCGGTGCTGTCGTATGCCATCTCCGGACTCGTGTTTGGATATGGCGGCTTCCGTCTGCCGCTATTGACCGGATTTGTCCAGCAAGGAGAGGATCTCAATACAGCGAATGTCCACATGATTCCGCAATGGAAATACATTTTGATCGAGCTCGGGCTGGCAGCGTTTGTGAGCGTTGTCGTCGGCACACTGACGTTTATGTTTTCCGTGCTGCTTAGGAGCACGGCGGCGGTGATGGGCATCATGCTGGCAGCATTGATTTCTGGCGCGATTTTGTCGAACATGGTGTCGTCGTGGCATTCGGCAAAATATTTGTTTATGGTCAATTTGTTTTCGGCCAAGTTTTCGATTTGCTTTT
>NZ_AYSF01000113.1:0-4286 GCF_000498995.1 Geobacillus thermopakistaniensis | reverse complement strand
TTTTCGGCGGCTTTTTGGGCTTCTTGTCGCTTTTTTTGTCTTTATGCGGCGAGATGTCTATTGAAAACGGCAGAGCGGCGAAAACCCGAGGGGGTGTTCCCTCGGGTTTTTCAGTGAAAGGGGATGAAATGCCTATCTATTCGGCTGCTTGTCGTGAACGCCGGCGAGTCCAAGCGCGTGATGGCCCCGCAGCAACTGCTCCACGGCCGGCCATTGCTGTTCATCGCAACGGATGAGAAGCACGATATCAGCGCCTGTGCGGCTTTGACGGTGCGTGGATTTTCGGTTTACCCACCATTTGAGCAAAATGCCGATTCCGATGCCTGAAACCGCCCCGATAATCCCCCAAATGATCGGACCCCATGCCAACACATAGCCGTAAATCGCCCCTAGCAGCATCAAGCACGTTCCTAAAATCGCCGCCAAGTCAAGGAAGCTGAACCCGTTGGCGTGATGGAGCGTATCAAGCAGGCGCGGCGGTTCGGCAGAGCGGTTGAGCGGGACTGCAAAAATCTGATGTTCAGCAATCCCTTTTTCTTGAAGCGCTGAAATCGCCAGTTCAACGAATAGGTGGCTCTCGAAAGTGGCAATGACAATCATGAAACGCCTCCCATCAAATCGGCCATGCGAACCGTTTCGGCTGAAAGCGGCGCCGCAAATAGTGGGCTAGTTCTTTTTCAAACAACTTGTTGTATTCGACCGCTGATACGTAAGCATCGTAAAAGATGAACGAATAAATCGATGGCAGATAAAGCGCCCACTGCATATCGATGATCTTCGTTGCACAATCGAATCGGCCCGTCAGCGTGTACGTAATCGCTTCGGGCAAGTGGGCGAAATACGATACCAAAATGGTAAAGGTGAAGATAAACAGGCCGGTGATCACTTTATGGACATACAAATGGCCAAGGCCCGGGGCGAGCACCGACCAGACCAGCGCCAGCCAAGGCTCGCGCTTGTCCAAATAATTAATATCCCATATTCCCATTCGGATGGAAGAGATCGGCGCATCTTCGCGGTCGGCGAGCAAATACAGCTTGTTCATGTCGACTGAGCCGCGGTAGCTGTCCCAAATGCTGTACATGTAGATGGCCACATAAAACATGAGCCATCGTTCGTCAAGAACGGCTTTTGCCTTTTCAAAATCGCCAAGCAGCGAGTATAATATACCTGTATTGATACGGGCTTTTGTGTTGATAAACAGCTCCCAGAGGATTAACATAAAGGCCGTGGCGTAGCGTTGCTGCATCAAATTGCCGAAACCCGGAAACGAAAAGGAAAAAAAGGCGACGACAAGCGGATGACGCAAATGGAAATGGGTGGTTGTCAATTGCGACAAATGCGCCCGTTTGCGCCGCGCCGGCGGAATGAGTTTCACAAAGCGCCCCCTTTCCTTTACACGGTTGCTGTGTTTTTAGTATAGGAAAAAAGGAGCGGCAGCTATGCAGGTCGTTTCAGAAAAAAGATAAATTTTCATCCGTTATGGCGAAAAAAAGATAAAAAAACTATTGACTTTCCTTTGAGGTTCATATAGAATATGAATTGTCGCAAGGTAAACCAGCCTATGTCGGGAAGTAGCTCAGCTTGGTAGAGCACACGGTTCGGGTCCGTGAGGTCGCAGGTTCAAATCCTGTCTTCCCGACCATTATAGACATGGGGCCTTAGCTCAGCTGGGAGAGCGCCTGCCCCGCACGCAGGAGGTCATCGGTTCGAATCCGATAGGCTCCATTTTCATACGGAGGAATACCCAAGTCTGGCTGAAGGGGGCGGTTTCGAAAACCGCTAGGGGTGTCACAGCCCGCGGGGGTTCGAATCCCTCTTCCTCCATTTCTAATATCCGATCCTGTCAAATTGTAAATCATGAAACCCTTGATACGACTGCGTTGGCAGTCGTTTTTCATTTTTTGGGAATCCTTTTGACTTTTCTTCAAATCTTTTAACATGTTCAGCGTCTTATCATCAATCGTAATCGTTCGTTTCGAATCGAAAACACCGTCTCGATGGCATCTTTTTTTGAATTTATGTATATACTATGTATATACGAAATGAAAGGAGAGAGGTATAATGGAATTAAACAAACAGAAAGGAGTGTCAATCATGACAATAACAGTTCAAAAATGGGGAAACAGCCTTGCGGTTCGTATCCCAAGCGTGATTGCTGAACGTTTAGCGCTTCATCAAGGATCAGAAGTGGAGGTGATCGTTGAGAACCAAGCGATCAAGTTGATCCCGAAAAAGAAAAAGCCGACATTGGAGGAACTTTTGGCTAAAATCACGCCGGAAAATCGCCATGCTGAAATTGATTTTGGAACAGAAGGGAATGAATTGTTCTGATGCAAGCGCCGGATCGTGGGGATCTTGTTTACGTCAATTTCAATCCACAAGCAGGGCATGAGCAGGCAGGAAAAAGGCCCGGCATCGTTCTATCACCAAAGCGGTTCAATCAATTGACAGGGTTTGCGGTGCTTTGCCCGATCACCCGGCAACAAAAAGGATATCCATTTGAAGTGGAATTGCCATCAGGCTTGGCCGTTGAAGGCGTGATTTTAACCGATCAGGTCAAAAGTTTAGATTGGCGCGCCCGACAGCTTCAAATAGTAGGACGGGCGCCCAATGAAGTTGTTTCGGATTGCTTGGATCTGATTCATACTTTTCTTTCGTGAAAGGCCATTTATATTGGCCTTTTGTTCACTTTTAGCATACTTTTTGCGTACATTTTTGCCCTTCACGCTCCTTGAGGCGGGAGACTTCCTTCGGATATTTTGTTAAAAAGGCAGAATCGAGCAACGAAAAGAAGGCGGATTGTCCCGCCTTTTTGCATGGATTGACACACTGGAGATTATTTTGCACAAATTTTGCACGTGATGAACGAGCATGTCCATTCATCCTTGTATCAATAGTTTTATGGTGGGATTGGAATCCCTCTTCCAACGTCCACCTGCCGAGTGCCGGCAGGTTTTTTGTTTTTTGCGAGCGGTATGGCCGCCATTTTTCAGGCAGATGACTTGCCTGTTTTTCGTTGAATCCGGTACGATGAAGGAGGAAACGGTTTGCCGATTGAGCTGCACTCCTTTCGGCAACGGCCGGGATTGCGCAACATAAGGGAGGAGAGGTTATGGCGATTCAACGCCGCATTCGTCGCGTGAAAACCGTGCAAANTTTTCGGCTGCCTTTTTTTCGTTGAATCCGGTACGATGAAGGAGGAAACGGTTTGCCGATTGAGCTGCACTCCTTTCGGCAACGGCCGGGATTGCGCAACATAAGGGAGGAGAGGTTATGGCGATTCAACGCCGCATTCGTCGCGTGAAAACCGTGCAAATGACCACCAACAGTCCGATTCATCGCAGCGGTTCGGTGCTTGAGCCCGGGAACTGGCAAGAGTATGATCCGTTTTTGCTGCTGATGGAAGATATTTTTGAGCGAGGAACGTTTGACGTCCATCCGCACCGCGGCATTGAGACGGTCACGTATGTGATCAGCGGCGAGCTTGAACATTTCGACAGCAAAGCCGGCCACAGCACGCTCGGGCCTGGAGATGTGCAATGGATGACGGCCGGCCGCGGCGTCGTCCATAAGGAAGACCCGGCGTCCGGTTCAACCGTGCACAGCCTTCAGCTATGGGTCAACTTGCCGAGCGCGTACAAAATGACCGAGCCGCGCTACCAAAACTTGCGCTCCAAAGACATGCCCGTGCGCAAGGAAGAGGGAGCGACGATCCGGGTCTTTTCCGGGTCATCGAAAGGCGTCAAAGCGCCGACGAAAAACATCGTTCCCGTCACGATGGTGGAAATGATTGTCGAACCGGGAACAACGGTCGTGCAAGATTTGCCGGGGCATTACAATGGGTTTTTGTACATTCTTGAGGGGAGTGGCGTGTTCGGTGCCGACAACATCGAAGGAAAAGCCGGGCAAGCGCTGTTTTTCAGCCGCCACAACCGCGGCGAGGAAACGGAGCTAAACGTGACCGCCCGCGAAAAACTCCGCCTTCTTCTTTATGCCGGCGAGCCGGTGAACGAACCGGTCGTCGCCTACGGGCCGTTCGTCATGAACACGCCGGAACAAATCCGCGAGGCGATTCGCGATTACCAGGAAGGGCGGTTTGGGCGATAATGGAAGGGAAAGAGCCGATTCGTTGTATGGCTCTTTCTTTTTTGTTATCATGTTCACAAAAAGAAGCCGTTGGGCTGTTCAAGGAGGACATAGTCATGAACCAAGTCATCGAAACGATTCTCCAGCACCGTTCGATCCGCCGGTTTGAAGACAGGCCGCTAAAAGATGGCCGAAAA
>NZ_AYSF01000112.1:0-6256 GCF_000498995.1 Geobacillus thermopakistaniensis | reverse complement strand
GAGCAGGTATACAAAGCGCCAAACCTCACAAATCTCACATGCCCAGAATGCGGTGCGCTTTTAAAAGAGCGGAAAACGAAAGACGGACGGATGCTTGTCTGCTCGAACTTAGCGTGCCGCTACCGCCGCCGGCGCGACCCGAAACTGTCGAACCGCCGCTGTCCGCAATGCCACCGGCGCATGGAAATGCATGAAGGAAAAGCAGGGATGTATTTCCAATGCCGCCCGTGCAATATTGTCGAAAAAGCGGACGAGACCAAACGCATCGCCGCAAAAGGCAGCGAACGGGCGCTTCTCAAAAAATACAGCCCGGCCAACGAATCGTTTGGCACGAGTTTAGGGGAGCTGCTCAAACAAGCGCTTGAAAAAAAAGAGTAATCGCTATCAACCGCCAGGAGCTGCAACGCTGGCGGTTGATTGATCTCTTTGAAGAATCCGAAACCTTCTTTTTGTTGTTCCGTATATATAAATAAATCTACCATAAAGGAGCGATCAAGATGTTCAAGAAGTTGTTAAAGGCGCTTTTGGGGCAGCACCATCACTCGTCGCACTATAAAAAGCATTATAGCAGCAGCGATTACCATCATTACGGCCCGAAGTACTATCCGCATCAGCACCCGTCCCAGTACGGCCATCACCATTACAAAAAGAAACATCACAGCGGCAGTTTCTTCTCGAGCTTCTTCGGCAGCTGATGAAACGTTTGTTCGAACGCCATCCGCTCATCGCCCGCTGGTTTGACCGGCCGCATCGGAACGGAACTATACTTCATGGCCGCTATGAAGTCATCGAAGAGCTCGGGATGGGAAGCTACGGCATCGCCTACAAAGGGTGCGATCACCTGACAGGCCGTCTTGTCGTCATCAAACAAGCGCGGCGGACAAAAGGAGAAGACGGCCGCCGCTTGCTTCGGCGCGAAGCTGACGTGCTCGCCCGCCTGCGCCACCCGCAAATTCCGAGGCTGTATGATCGGTTTGTGGAGCGCGGACAGCCGCATCTCGTGATGGAGTATATCGACGGAGAAACGGTGGAAGACCGGATTTTCAAGCTGGAAGCCAAGTACACGGAACAAGAGGCGTTTCGATTGTTAAAGGAGGTGCTTGAGGTCGTCCGGCACGTCCATGCTTTCGGCATCGTCCATCGCGATTTGCGCATCCCGAACATCATTTGGCGCGATGGAACGGTGGCGATCATCGATTTCGGCTTGGCCTGCCGCATCGGCGAACCGGTGGATTTCCGCGATGACGACCCGCTGGAAAAGCGGCTGCGGCGCAAACCGCATCCACGAAGCGATTTCTATGCCCTTGGACACTTCACCTTGTTTTTATTGTATTCTGCCTATGAACCGATAAGTGACGAGGAAAAAAGCTGGGAAGAAGAACTTGACTTATCCTCGAACGCCCGCAGGATCTTGCGGAAAATGCTGCAGCTGGATGCGCCGTATGACCATGTTGACGAGTTGATCGACGACGTGGATCAGTTGCTCGCAGAACCCATCCGGAATCAAGCAGGGGCGCTTTGACGTTTGATCGCACCGCTCCCCGACCAACCACCCCTTTTCCCCATTTGGAAAGGGGGGGCTGTTTCATTTGAGGCGAAGTGAAAACAAAATACGCCCCGTCTCCCGCTGATGGAGAAACAGGGTGCAACGCTCTTTCGGCACTGCCACTCGCTTATTTTCCTTGGAACACCGGGCTCCGTTTCTCTTTAAACGCCGTCACCCCTTCGCGATGGTCTTCGGTTTCCACCATCAACCCTTGAACGAGACGCTCTTCTTCGAGAATCTCCTCAAGTGTCGCGGTCAGCGCGTGCTCAATCAGCCGTTTTTGTTTTCCGATGGCTTTCGTGGGCCCACCCGCCAGCTTCGAGGCGAACGATTCTGTCGCCTCGCGCAGTTTCTCAGCTGGGACGACCTCGCTTAGGACGCCCAATTCATACAGGCGACGGGCTGAAATCGGATCGGCGGTGAAGAAAAACTGTTTCGCCAAATGCGGACCGACAAGCCTCGGGAGCCAATACGACCCGCCACCGTCGGAGACAAGGCCGACTTTCGCAAAGCTCAAAATGAATTGACTGTCTTCGGCCGCGAGGATCACATCGCAAGCCAGCGCCAAATTGAACCCAGCTCCGGCCGCCACGCCGTGCACGGCGGCCATGATCGGTTTCTCGCATGATTTCATCGCCAAAATGAGCCGGTTGAGTCGGCCGATATGCTCATACGCCTGCGGGGCGCTCGACTGCCCCATCGTTTTCACATCCCCGCCGGCGCAAAACGCCCGCCCAGCGCCGGATAAGACGATGACGCGGACGGCATCATCCGCCGCGGCGCGTTCGATTTCATCCGTCAGTCCGGCAATCATCTCCGGGCTGAAGGCATTGAGCCGCTCCGGGCGATTCAGCGTCAACCATAATACAGAACCGGATTGTTCCACAAGCAAATGCGAGGTTTCCATATTCCTTTCCTCTCCTTTTCCATTTTGGACTTTTCAGTTTCATTTGATGAGCCATCCGCCATCGACCAACACATCAGAGCCGGTCATGTACGACGCTTCCGAAGAGGCAAGAAACGCAATGACGTTGGCGATCTCTTCCGGCGCTCCCACCCGGCCTAAGGCGGTGTTGCGCTCGATGGCTTTCACAAACCGCTCATTTTGCAGTCCACGTTCGGTAAGCGGCGTCTCGACAAAGCCAGGCGAGACGGAATTGACGCGGATGCCATACGGCGCCAGCTCCAAGGCGAGCGACTTCGTCAAGTTAATCACGCCGGCTTTGGCGGCGCTGTAATGCGGAATTTCCGCCCCGGCCTGATGGCCGGACAATGACGCTACGTTCACAATCGCCCGATTGGCGCGCTCGCGTTTTGCCCCTTCGATCATCAGCGGAGCGAGCGTTTGCGAGACAAGAAAGACGCTTTTCATATTGACGCGCTGCACATCATCCCACTCTTGTTCGGTGAGCTCGAGCCATTTCGTATGGGTCGAAATGCCGGCATTGTTGACGAGCACATGCAAGTCGCCGTACCGATTTTGGACGTATGCGGCCAAGGCGCGCACTTGTTCGCGGTCCGTGACATCGGCCGCAAACCGATCGGCCACCCCTAGCACCCCAAGACGCGTGATGTCTTGCACCGTTTCTTCCAGTTTGACGGCTGTGCGGCCGACAAGCACGACAGTCGCCCCTTCCTGAGCCAGGCGGACGGCCGTCGCCCGGCCAATGCCGCTTCCCCCTCCAGTAATCACAGCGACGGTATTGGCAAAACGCATCGTTTCCTCTCCCCTCTCGTTTGTGCGACCTTTGTTTTCATCCGTTGCCCCGTATCAGCCGTCCGACGTCTAAAACGTCAGCCCGCCGCCGTCGACCGACAATGTCGCGCCGGTGATAAACGACGCTTCATCGGACGCCAAAAACAACACCGCGTTCGCCACTTCCTCTGGCGTCCCGATGCGGCCGAGGGCGTTCGCTTTCGAAATGATCGGCCATTTGCGCTCATCTTGTTTCCACGGCGTGATGATGTTCGTATCAATGACCCCCGGTGCAATGGCATTGACGCGAATGTTAAACTTCCCATATTCCAATGCCGCATTTTTCGTCAACAAAATCACCCCGGCCTTCGAGGCGTTGTAGGCCGATTCGTACTTTTTCCCTTTGATTCCAAGCAGGCTCGATGTGTTGACAATGGCCCCGCCACCGCATTGCTTCATCACGGGCACCGCGTATTTGATGCCAAGGAACACTCCTTTCAAATTAACGTTGATGACCCGGTCCCACTCTTCTTCAGACAAGTCGGTGCTCCGCACTTCCGAATGGCCGATGCCGGCATTGTTAAAGAGAATATGTAGGCCGCCAAAGGCATCAACCGCCGTTTGGACAAGGCGGCTCACTTGCTTGGAATCGGCTACGTCCGTTTGGACAAAAATCGCCTCCCCTCCTTTTTCCCGAATCAGGCGGACCGTTTCTTCCCCTCCTTCCTCATTGATGTCGCTCACCGCCACTTTGGCGCCTTCTTCCGCAAAGCGAATCGCCGTCGCCCGGCCGATGCCGCTCGCGCCGCCGGTGACAATCGCCGCTTTTCCTTTTAGCCTCATGATCTTCCCACCTTTCGATCCGCTTCTGAATCCGTTTTCAACAGACGATATACCAACCGGTTAGTATGTTGTTTCTTTTATTATACATCACATTTAGAATATTTTAAACATTTTTATACCCCTAATCGGAAAAGCCTTTTTCGGCACCCTTTTCAAAAGGAAACGGAAGCGCCGGTGCAGCTACACCTATCTGTCGCTTTTTGTCGAAAATTAACCAATATTTAATGTCAGACAAAAAATAAAACAATAAACATCATTATTGATCGCGGCGGTGCTTTGAGCAACTCCTTGATTCTGCTTCGCACTTCCGCGGGCAGCGGAAGGTTCTGGATCGCAAGCAGCTTCTCCGAGCGGCTGAGCGCCGGTCNATTTAATGTCAGACAAAAAATAAAACAATAAACATCATTATTGATCGCGGCGGTGCTTTGAGCAACTCCTTGATTCTGCTTCGCACTTCCGCGGGCAGCGGAAGGTTCTGGATCGCAAGCAGCTTCTCCGAGCGGCTGAGCGCCGGTCTTCCCCAGGCTCCGGCCGGATGGCCAAGGGCCAGAAGGCGGCCAGCCGGGAAGACCGGCGCGGGCTGGACTTAGTCTTTGTATTTCTTTAACCGCTCCTCAAGCTCACGTCGCATCTGTTCGATATCTTCATCAACCTCTTTGCTTTTGGCGCTTTCGGCAGCAAGCTGCTCTTCGTAGCCCCGGAGCCAGTCCGGCACGATCTCGCGGCGGACGAATCTAGCGCCTCCATGGCTGTGAATGGTCACCTCATTTGGATTGATCCCGACCTGAATCCGTTGCACTTTTTCATTCAAGAAATAGGTCAGAAAAGCAATTGGTTCGCGGATGTCATTGCGTTGCATAATGCGCCTTGCCGTTTGAATGAGCTCATCCATCCAGTTTCCGCCGAAAGCTTTTTGAGCCAAGACCGCTATCTTCGTGAATTGCTGTTCTGTTATGTACCGGTCATAAGCCTGCACTACAGCCAAAAACTGCAAATACCGATCATCTGCTTGAGCTTCCTTTTTCTCTTCCAAGGCAACGACAACCGGCTCAACGACTTTCTCTCTGATTTGAAAGCGGATCGCCGCAACTTTGCGTTTTTCCCTTATCTCCTCGTATGTGAACATGATGTCCGTCTTCTCCGCAATCTCCTTCTTGGCGGGATTAAGCACTCGTTTTTTGAAATTGTGGTATTCTGAATACTTGTCCCCTGCTCCAACCATCATCCGCAAATCATCCAGACGAATCACGACCTCGCCCATATACTGCCAACGTTTTAAAAGCTCGTACATACGNGCAACTTTGCGTTTTTCCCTTATCTCCTCGTATGTGAACATGATGTCCGTCTTCTCCGCAATCTCCTTCTTGGCGGGATTAAGCACTCGTTTTTTGAAATTGTGGTATTCTGAATACTTGTCCCCTGCTCCAACCATCATCCGCAAATCATCCAGACGAATCACGACCTCGCCCATATACTGCCAACGTTTTAAAAGCTCGTACATACGGATGGAGTAAGAGCTTTTCAGTTCCATCACATTCTTCAGGCGATAGGTCGTAAATTCCCTTTTCAGCTGCAGGAGGTAGGGCTTCAAGCGGGGATCAAAGGCCAAGCTGACATAGCCGGAATGCTCGTCGTATTCCACGTATGAAACCCAACTCAGCTGTTTGAGCTTCTGGCCTTCTCTGATCTCAAGCACCTTGCGCATCAAATTTTTCGTGATCTCCCGAAGCTCCGTGTATTTAGGGCTTCCCCGATATCCCAGCAATTCAGAGAACTCCTGTATCGGCAGCTTATACATTTTAAAATCGGCGTCATCTTTGCGAATCTGGCTGATGATATACAAGATGATCTTCTGTTCGATAGTGGACAGCTTATAGTTCGCCTCAATCAGCGCATTGGACTTCGTCACGGCGCTGTTGTACTGCGGCTGGACAGCCGGAGTCTGCATCCTCTCATCCTCCACCTACTAAATTAGGAAAATAACTCCTTGATCCTATTCTACAAGAAAACACTCACGTTAAAAAGTACATTTTTTCGTACATGTACGCTTTATTTATTAAAGCGTACACAAGAAAACATGTGTACGAGATAAACACCAAAAATGTACGCTGGACACCAAAAATGTACGCCGAAACAACCAAAAATGTACGAGATAAACACCAAAAATGTAC
>NZ_AYSF01000111.1:92666-135693 GCF_000498995.1 Geobacillus thermopakistaniensis | reverse complement strand
CCCCATCATCTCAAAAGAAAGCCGAAAACCGCTAAGGCCGCAAGCTCTTTCCACAGCTCTGGCTCGGATTTGGCCGGTTTCACCTTCAGCTCGCCGCGGAAGCGGACTTGTTCTGGAATATCGGCAAACAAGTCGTCAATCGAGGCGACGCCGATCGTCTTCAGCATCTCCTGTTTGTCTTCTTCCGTCATCGGCAAATAACGATGGAGCACTGCGTTTTTCCCCTTTCCTTGTCGCTTTGGAATCGTCACTTGGCCCGCCTGTAAAACGGAATCGGCACGATGTTCGCTTTCAGCCGCTTGCCGCGGATGTCCACCTCCACCTCCCGGCCGATGGCAGCCACATCCGCTTTCACCAAGGCCAAGCCGATGTTTTTCTTCAGCGTCGGCGACTGCGTGCCGGTCGTGACGAACCCGACCTCTTCGCCGTCGGCAAATACAAGGTATCCGTGGCGCGGAATGCCTCTGTCGATCATTTCAATGCCGACGAGCCGGCGCGGCGGCCCTTCCTCTTTTTGCCGTTTCAATACAGCTTGGCCGATAAACGGCGTCTCTTTTTCCGTTTTGACGGCAAAACCAAGCCCGGCTTCAACTGGTGAAATCGAGTCGGACAGCTCTTGACCGTAAAGCGGCAGGCATGCTTCAAAGCGGAGCGTATCGCGCGCCCCCAGTCCGCATGGGAGAACGCTGTCACGAGCTCCGGCCGCTAGGATCGCCTCCCATAGCGCGGCGGCGTCTTCCGCTTTACAATATAGCTCAAACCCGTCTTCCCCCGTATAGCCGGTGCGCGAAACGAGCGCCTTCACGCCCGAGACTTCGACGCCGTCGGCGAATGAAAACGGGCGCAGCGCCGCCAAATCAAAATCCGTCAATCGCTGCAAGACGCGCTCCGCTGCCGGCCCTTGCAAGGCAAGCTGAGCCGTTTCGGACGATACATCTTGAAGCTCGACGTCGCCCTCAACATGCCCGCTTAGCCAAGCGAAGTCTTTTTCCGTATTCGCTGCGTTGACGACCAGCAAGTAGTCATTCTCTCCTTTTTGATAGATGAGCAAATCATCGACTGTGCCGCCGTCCTCATAGCACATGAGCGTATATTGCGCCCGGCCGGGCCGCAGTTTGGCGACGTCATTGGTCATGAGCTTTTGCAAAAACGCGAGGCTCCCACGGCCGCGGACGACAATTTCCCCCATATGGGAGACGTCAAACAGCCCGGCGCGCGTTCTTACAGCCTCATGTTCTTCCTTGATGCTGGAAAACTGCACCGGCATTTCCCAGCCGCCAAATTCAATCGTTTTGGCGCCGCAACGGGCGTACACCGAGAATAGGGGCGTGCGCTTTAGCATCTGATTCCCTCCTTTGATCCACGTCACACAAAAAAGGACAGACTTCCCCTATCAACAAGTAAGGGGGCTCTGTCCTGGCACCTGAAAGTTTCCCGCCGGCCCGTTTGGCGCGTCCGTTCGCGGTCCATGGGGCCGATCGGTTTCCTCTTGGGTGGCCTGCGTGAACGCAGGCGCTCTCCAGAGCTGCGTCAAGCAAGAGTCTTTTTGCCTGAGAGATTCGCGTTTCCGCTTGCTCCTTCGGCGCTACATTCCGTAGTCTCTCCCCTTGCCGTCATCCGCCCATCAATAAATTGTTTCCATATCGGGCATACTAACAAACACCCTGATCAACGAGTCATGAGAATGTTCTAAATTTATACTACCATCAATCACAGTCAAAGGGCAATAGGAAATAATCGAACTTTCATGGCAATTAGTCATAATAATGTTCTTTTTTTATTCAACATACCACATGCAATCTATATAAACATTCGCAACAAGGGAAGGGGATCGCCATGAACATTGACCTTGAAATGGATGAAACATGGAAGGAGGAATTTTTGGCACGCATCGAAAAAGACGGTCCGTGGGCGAGCTGGGAAATGTACGAACTGGCTCTTGAGGCCGCCCATCATTTAAGCGTCCCAGAATTTAATGGCTTGCAGGCGCCCAAACACCTGCCCCACTTGACGATCCTTCCGCACCAGCTTGAAGTGGCGCGCCGCGTCGTCGAGGAGATGAACGGCAAAGCCATTTTGGCGGATGAAGTCGGGCTTGGAAAAACGATCGAGGCCGGGCTCGTCTTAAAAGAATATATGATTCGCGGCCTTGTGAAAAAAGCGCTGATTCTCGTTCCCGCCTCCCTTGTTTCGCAATGGGTGAGAGAGTTGAACGAAAAATTTTTCATCCCGGCCGTCCAGCAGAAAAAGAGCTACGTCTGGGAGCAGTGCGATATCGTCGTTTCCTCGATCGACACGGCGAAAAAACCGCCGCACCGTGACATCATCTACGGGCAGTCGTACGACATGATCATCATCGACGAGGCGCACAAACTGAAAAATAACAAAACGAAAAACTACGAGTTTGTGCAAAATTTAAAAAAGAAGTTTTGTTTGCTCCTGACAGCGACGCCGATCCAAAACCGGATCGAAGAAATTTTCAACCTCGTCTCGCTGTTGAAACCCGGCCATTTAGGCAGCTCGGAACAGTTTGCCAAAACGTACGGAAAAACGCGGGCCGTACAGACGAACGACCATTTAAAAGCGCTCGTCAACAAAGTGATGATCCGCAACCGCCGCGCCGATACGCCGATCGAATGGGCGAAGCGCCACGTTGAACCGGTGCTGATCGAGTTTACGAATGAGGAGCGGGAACTGTATGAAGCGGTCAAGGCGCTCCGCCGCGAATCGTTCGCCGGCTCGTTTTCGCTCATCACGCTTCTTCGTGAGGCGTGCAGCAGCCGCGAGGCGCTGTTTCTCACGATCAAAAACATGATCGATAAATGCAGCGGAGCGGTTCCGGAGCCGCTTGAACGCGTATTGGAAAAAATCAACGCCGTCACGACGAACTCAAAGGCGGAAAAAGCGCTCGAGCTTATCCGTTCCATTCATGACAAAGTCATTATTTTCACGGAATACCGGGCGACGCAGCTTTACTTGCAATGGTTTTTAAAGCAGCACGGCATCTCGTCCGTTCCGTTTCGCGGCGGCTTCCGGCGCGGCAAAAAAGACTGGATGCAGGAACTGTTTAAACACCACGCCCAAGTGTTCATCGCCACCGAGGCGGGCGGCGAGGGCATCAACTTGCAGTTTTGCCGCTATGTCATCAACTACGACTTGCCGTGGAACCCGATGCGCCTTGAGCAGCGAATCGGCCGCGTCCACCGGCTCGGGCAGACGGATGACGTCTACATTTATAACTTCGCTGTCAAACAGACGGTCGAAGAACATATTTTAACGCTTCTGTACGAAAAAATCCGCCTGTTCGAACGAGTCGTCGGCGAGCTGGACGACATTTTGGCGAAAATGAACCTCGCCAACCTGGAGCGCTACTTCGAAGACGCCTTCGTTCATTCACGAAGCGAAGGGGAGATGAAAATCAAAATGGAAAACATCGTCGCGATGATCGAGCTGGCGGAGCAGCTTGGAAAGGAAGGAGGAGAGCGGCATGCAGCAACATGAAATCCGCCGCTTTGTCGAACGCTATTTTGCGGCCAACGGCTGCACGTTTGTGGAAGCAAGCGACGACTACCTCACCGTGCAGCTGACGGCAGAAATGGACAAAGAACTGATGAATCGGCCGTTTTACTGGCATTATATTGAACGGACAGGCGGCGTGCCGCAGCCGATGCGACTGACGCTCATCACCCGCGCGAGCGAGCGGACGGACAAACTCAAAGGCGAGCGCCTCCATTTCGGCGCTCCCCGGCTGCACCAGCTGTTCCGCTCAGCGCAAAAACGCGGCAGCTTCATCCGCCTGTATGAGGAGCCAAGCGCGCCTTTGGACGGCAACGCCGCCCTCCATCCATGGCTCGGCATGAACGTCACGATTTCGTACGAATGCGACCGAAAAAAAGATGAAATCGTCTCCCTTGGCCTTCATCTCATTAGCGGAACGATCGTCGAGTCGTTTCATGAGCGGATGCGCGAGCGACGGCTGACGCCGAAAATCCCTGATTACTGTTTCACCATCTCCCCGCTCATTAAACCGAGAAGCGGCATCGGCCGTCTCGAGCAATACATACGCAGCCGCATCGCCGCCGACAACCATGCGTGGGCGGATGAGGCGCGCCGACGCTGGGCCGACGATTTGGCGTTGCTTGATGAATTTTACAAAGACTGCGAAGAAAAGCCGGAGTGCTATTATATTGAGAAGGAAGCGTTGGAAAAGCAGTACAAGCCGCGCATCACCGTTTCCGTCATCAACGGCGGACTGTTTTATTTGCTGCCCCGCTCATCGTGAATCAACCCCGGGATGGGTCCATCCGGCTCACAGCGCTCAAACCGACGAACTCCCTTCCGTCGGCACGAAAACCGCCCGCCGGCCTAGGCCAGCGGGCGGCTGCTACGGGCGGCGCCGAAACAGCAAGCGAAGCGAAAGCGGCACCATGCCAAACAAGCGGTATGAAAGCGGAAGCTGCTCTTGTTTCCGCACCTGACGCCGCTGCCTCCGCTCCTCTTTCGGCAAGTCCATGTAGGCGACAAATTGTTGGGTGACAAACTTGACATAATCGTTGACCGCCATCAAATCCCCCCTTTTTTCTTTTAGTTTTTCCGCTTCTTTCCTCTTTTAACCGTTTTGCTCGCTCCATTCGACAATATGAAGCGCCGGAAGCGTGACAGTAAACATGACAGCGCGCCTCAGCCCAGAGGCTGAACGGATGGACAAAGAAACCCGAACGTGCGCTGCATCTTCCCGCACCCACCGGTAGACGGCCCTTCCGCGCGGATAGGTCCATTCCCCAGCCTCTCCCGCGGTCGACGGATCGGCTGATGCGATGCGTTCTTTTACGTCAAACACGGCCATCTGCACAAGCTCGTCCGCCTCGGCTGCCTGCCGGGCCGCATAAGCCGCCTGTCGTTCCGCTTCATAGAGGAGCAAGACATGCGTGACAGAAAAGACAAGCAACAAAGAAACGACAGCCACAATCGGAAAAATGACACCATCTTGTCGACCCATTTCCCCTTCCCTCGTTTTTCCAGTCTAAAAGGGGGAAGCGGCGGTCAAGGGGGTCTCACCGTACAAGCCGCCCGCTAAAACGCCCGCGCCACAAACGCCTCGCAAACGGTGCCGTCATCAGCCGTCACTTGCAAAAATATCCCGCGGGTGCCGGCGCGGTACGAAACAGCGCGCACATGACGGAGCGCCGTTTCATTGCCAGCGCCGTCCACCTGGCGGATCAGTTGGGCTCTTGACGCAACAACAGAAAAACTGACCGTCTCACCGCTCCATTTTTGCAAATAGAGGACATGGCCCCCAGTCGACCACTGCCTCGTTTCATTCAGCTCGATTTGCAGCTGTTGCAAAAACAGCCGCCATTCCAATCGGGAAAACGCGTCCGTCGGCTCCGGAGCCAGCAAGCGGACGGACAACAACGCCGGAACGACCGCCGCCACCGCCATCGCAGCCGCCAGCGCCAACAGCGCTTCGATCATCGTAAACCCGTTTTCTTTTGCCGCTACCGCTTGCCATACCCGCACCGCTCCATCTCGCGGCCGACGTAATCGTTCCAACGCACGCATACTTTCCACATTCGTCCCCCTTCATCGCTCGCTTGCAGCCGAAATACTGTACGCCCGTCGGCGATCATGGTTTCTCCGGCAAGCGGCTCCTCATACAACGCGATGGCCAACAGCCGGCGCGCTTTCTCCTCGAGAATGAAGCTGTTGCGCTCATGCGCCATTTGCATCAACAGTGGAAGAAGAACGGCCGCTGTCGTCCATAGCAGCGCCAAAGCGAACAATGCTTCAACAAGCAAAAATCCGCCGCTACATTTTTTGCACATAAAATCGCCCTTTCCCCAGCAAAAAGGTGACTTTATAAGTTATTTGGCCACCCCCTATCCAAATAGTTCCAGCCCGTTCAATGTTGCCGTTGTCAGTAAAGATGAGCGGATTGCGCAGCGTGCCGAGCCGAAACCGCCACGGAGAAGGGAGCGAACGAGCGACAATCTGCCGGCCGCTCGTTGCATCAATCGCCTTGTACCCAGCGCCGCCGTCTGTAAAAAAAACCGCTACATTCACCCGCCGGGCGATGGCATGCTGCTGCGCGCCATACAAATCCGCGCGCAGCACAGCCAGCATATACATCTCCTCTTGATGGCGCACAGCGCCGCCAAGCGTCGGAACAGCCAGCGCGGCAAGCACCAGCACCACCGAGAAAACGATCAGCATCTCAAGCAGCGTAAACCCGCCGTTACGAGCCACTTTCACTCACATCGCCGTTCGCGCTGATTTGGATGGCATGACCGTTCGGACATTTGTCCGACTTGATATAGCGGCCAGCGAGCAATTCCTGCACCGTCGGAATTTTGTTATGCTCCATCTCATACGCTTTCACCTGCGCTTGCACGGTGTTCAAAAACGCCTCGCATCCTTTCGAATTGATCATGCTGTTGTGCTTTGTCATATTCGGAATGGCAATCAGCAGCAGGACAGAAATCACCATCATAACGATCAACATTTCGATCAATGTGAATCCCTTTTGATTCATTGTCACTCCTCCTCGCATACGAAATTTCAGAAAGAGCGCTTAGCGAATGGCCGGTTCAGTTCGATCCGTTCCTTGACCATCGAGTCTGTTCATTGATTGGGCCTTGGGAGGAGGGGCGCGTCCCTCTCTCAAGGAGCCAACATATCAAGATTGAGCATCTTGTTCCTACAGAGCCGTCCCATCCTTGTTAAACGGAAGTTATTTACAGTTCATTCAACATAGAAAACATCGGCAACAAAATCGCCAAATACATGCCGACGACAAACGAGCCAACCACCGCCAACAAAAGCGGCTGCATGCATTTTAAGACCGACTCGATTCGTTGTTCCATCACCTGCAGCAAAAACTCGCTGTAATGTTCAAGTTCTTTGCCAAGCTCGCCGTTCGACTGGCCGTGGCGGATGACAAGCGCCAGCTCTTGTTCGTAATAGCGGGCGACGCCGATTAATCTGTCAAGCGCCATCCCTTTCATCAACCCGTGGCGAAGGCGCCGGCCTTCCATTTGCAAAAATGGCCAGGACGACGGCTCGCTGAACACGCCGAGCGCATCATAAACCGACAACCCGGCCTGCAGCAAGCGCCCGAGCTGTCGGGCAGTCAGGCAGGTGAGGAACAGTCTCAGAAACGAAGCAAGCCCTGGAATTCGCAAGGCGAATTGAAGTTTTCGGGAGACCGGCCAGCGGCGGAAATAAGCGGTGTAAAACAGCCCGGAGAACACCGCCAAGACGGCGATGGCCGCCATCGCCATAGGGGCATGGGCGACCACCGCAAGCAGCCAAGCGGTGTGCCCGCGTTGTGGAGAAAACGCCGCCGCCGCCCGTTCAAACTGCGGCAGCAGCCACCATTCCATCAAGACGAGCATGATGATGAGCAAAGAAAGAAGGAACAGCGGATAGCGGCTGAAGCGGTGAAGCTGCTCGTAGAAGCGCGCTTTTTGCGCCAGCGCTTCCCCTGTCTCTGCCATGCCGCGCGGTAAATCGCCATGCCGTTCGGCAAAAAAGAGAAGGTTAACCGCCATGCGGTCGACCGACAGCGCTTCGACAGCCGCAAACAGCGGCAACCCGGCGCGCAGCTGCTGCAGACAGCGTTCCACTTCCATCCGGCGGTGTGTGGGAGCCTGAATGGCCAAAAACTCAAGCGCTTGCCCAAGGGGGTAACCGCGCTCGAGCAACCGGCCGAGCCGAGTGAAAAACAACGCCTGTTCAGCGAGCGGCCACATTTTGCGTTTCATCTTTCTCCCCCTCCGACGAGCTCAAGCATGCGAACGGGCAGGTAGCCGAGCGCAATCCCCTTGCGGATCAAGCGCGCCAGCGTCATATTAGAGCGCTTTGGCTTCCCTCTCCCATTGGAGAGGGAACGAATCACGTCCTCCAGCGCTGAACCGCAAAGCAACTCATAAACAGCCGTGCGCCGGCGTCGTCCAAGACGGCCGCACGATGGATGGCAATCGTCGCCGCACAGCGGGCAGCAAAGCTCGACAAGCCGCTGGGCAGAGACGGCAAGCAGCGTCTCGGCCAAATCGCCGAGCGGAATGCCGAATTCATGCAGCCGGTAGACGGCGCCGACTGCATCGGCGGCGTGCATCGTCGAGACGACCAAATGGCCGCTCAACGCTGAACGGATGGCAATGGCCGCCGTATCATGATCGCGGATCTCGCCGACCATCAACACATCCGGGTCATGGCGCAGCGCCGCTTTTAACCCGGCGGCGTATGTGATGCCTGCTTTTTCATTGATTTGCACTTGCAACAATCGTTCGTTCTGTTTTTCGATCGGATCTTCAAGCGTGATGATGTTGCGTTGCCTTTCAGCTTGGCAAAGATCAAGAAGGGTGTAGAGGGTCGTCGTTTTTCCCGACCCCGTCGGGCCGGTCAACAGCACAAGCCCTTGCGGATGCTGCATGAAGGAAAATAATCGTGCGGTGGAGCGGAAGAATAAAGATAGTTCGCGAAGCGGCAGCGAGAGGCGCTGCGGCAGAAGCCGAATGACGAGGCTTTCATCGTAGAGCGTCGGCAATGTCGATAAACGCAAATACACCGTTTCCCCAAACTCAGCCACTTCCATGGCGCCGCTTTGCGGACGGCGTCGTTCCCCGATGTCCATGCCGGCTAAAAATTTAAAGTGGGCGATGAGACGTTCCGCCGTTTCCTTCGAAAGCACGCCAACGTCGACAAGCATGCCATCAAGCCGAAGACGAACAGCGGCATCGCGGCGGCGCGGAACGAGGTGAAGATCCGAGGCGCGGCGCTGCACCGCTTCGGCGAGAAGGCGGTTTGCCGTTTGTTCGATCTCGTTCAGCACATATTCCCTCCTTTCGACAGACTGCTTTGTATTTCGACGAGCATGAGTCGTTATCCTGCTTTTGGCGCAGCTTTTTTGTGAAATTTTTTTGAATGTCAGTCCACTCACTGCCAATAGTGACAAAAATCATTCCTCGCTTTGGACGATTTCATTATAATAACCATATCAATGATTCATTTAGGAGGGAAACCAATGGAACAAACGCTGAAAATCACAAGCGTATTGTCTGACCCGACAAGATTTCATATTTATGAATATATGGCAAAAGTGCATCGCGAAGTTTCTGTTCAAGAAATCGCAGAAAAATTTCATATCCATCCAAACGTTGCCCGCTTGCATTTAACGAAGCTTGAAGACGTTCGCATGGTCGTATCGGATACGCAAAAAACGGGAAAAGGCGGGCGGCCGAGCCGGCTGTACCGCCTGTCCGACGAAGTGATCGGGCTGTATTTTCCGTTCCGCGATTATCAACTCCTCGCCCGCATCGCCATTCAAACGATGGCCAAACTCGGTCCCATTGGAAGCGAGGCGTTGCGTGAAACAGGAAAGCGGTTCGGCCGTGAGCTCATCGCCAGCCGTTTGCCGCATAACGGCACAGCGAGCGCGCTCACCATGGCGGACAAAATCGCCATAATGGAAGAGGCGGCCGAAGCGGCTGGATTTTTGCCGCAATTGCACTATGATGAAGAAAAAGGAGTGCTATACCTCGATATTTTCAACTGCCCGTTCAAAGAAATCGCCGCGCAAGCACCTGATACCGTCTGCGGCATGCACCACGCTTTTTTGGAGGGAATGGTCGAGACGCTGTTTGCCGGTGCTGAAGTAACGGAAACGGAAAATATGATGGAAGGCAGCCACCGCTGCGCCTACCGCACCATCATCCGTCCGTGACAGCGTCCCTCCTTCCTTCTTTTTTGTCTGAAGCAAGCAACGGCCGGCATTGGCATCATTTCTTACCACTTGTCCGAAAGCGTTATTTACATTCCCAATCATTGTACATTATAATAAGTAAGGACCAATGGTTTGCACAAACAAAGGAGGGATACATAATGGACCGCATGTTCCGCGTGCTCGCCTTTTGGACCGGCATTTTTGCTGTCATGTTTTACCTTGGCCATATGCATACGACGTCGCTCATCTTCTTTGGCCAAACCGTATTTTTCCTGTTCCTCGGCTTTTTAAAGCTGACCGAGAGAATGTACATTTACATTTTCGGGGCATATTTGACGATTTTCTTCGCGGCATTTACGTATTGGACGACTTTTATGATGGTGCCCGGCATGGGTGAATAAAAAACAGGCAGAACCTCCTGCCTGTTTTTTTGCCGCTTTGACCGGAACCCCTTTTCTCCATTGCAGATAGGCGAAGGAAGCCGTTAATCGGCCGGCAAAAACTCGGGCGCTGGCCAAAAGTCTCGCGCGGGGAGACTCATTCCTTTCTGCAAAATAAGCACGTCAAAAAAGCGGCTGACGCCATCGTCGGCGATCAGCGCGCGGATCATTCGATTTTGGCGGCTTGCCGGCGAAAAGAAATCGCCGCCTTCTGAAACGTTCCATTCATGCAAAAGGCCGGCCGCGAGCAAAAACCGATCTTGGCGAACGAACGCCACTTCCTCCCACCCAGCCTGACGGGCGTACAAGCGAAGCGCATCCCATTGTACATGGCTCGTCAAGTCCATCTCCCCCGGATGGCGAAGCGGGTCGGCAACAAGCTGATGGCGGAAATATCCGCGCAAGCTTCCATGCCGCCGTGCCGGGGCGCGCAACTGTTCGTCCGTATAGCCATAGTCGACCGTCACCATCACCGCCTGATGAAACAGCGGCCCAACCTCGAGCCAAAACGCCTTCATCGCGAGAGGCACCTCAAGCCTTTGCCCTTCAGCAAGATCCAATCCGCGCTCATGTAAATAGCGGACAATAGCGGGACGGCAAAGCGGCGCCTTTTCTTCAACGAGCCGGCCATCGCGGGCGGCGACAAAACATTCGTGCAAAACGCCGCCTTCCTTTACAATGACGTGAACGGGAAACGCATCAAAAAATTCGTTGCTAAACACAATGCCGGAAAACGGCCCACGCTCGGCCAGCCAGCGAGAGACATCGTCATATTGCTCCACCTTCTCGGCTGCGGGTTGAAGCGTTTCGCGCTGGCGCCGGCGGTGGAACGGGCTTTGGTCGATGATCGTATACGACAAGCGGTCGTATGTATGTGGACTTTTTTTCTTCCATTCTTCCAATACCGAAAGCGCCAATCTTCCGTCTCCGCCCCCCCACTCGCAAACAGCGGGCGGCAGGCCGCTCTGTTCCACCATCCGAACCCAAAGCGAAGCAAGCGCTTTGCCAAACACCGGCGCGAATGAGCTGTTCGTAAAAAAATCGCCTTCCTTGCCGATTTTCGCCCGCTCTCGCATATAGTAGCCGAATCGTTCGTCGTAAAGAACCATCTGCATGTAATCGGCGTACGACACCCGCCCACCCGGCGCTGCGGCAATCTGTTCATACAATCGACCCATCACCATTTCTCTACCCCGTCTTCATCATCATTCCGAAAGAAGCTCCCGCCTCAAGCAAAGTGAAGTGGGAGTCGTTCACTTTTTTACTGTTGACATAGTGAAAATAATCATATATTGTTATAGTAGCAGCTTAACTATATCCCCTCCCATTATTGTGGATAGAACATCCCCCAAAAACCCTTCTTGGCGCGGCTAAGAAGGGTTTTTTTGTGTGTTCCGGCGCCAGGAGGCCTTCCGTTGCGCTTTTCCTTGCCCAAAGGAGCCGCCTGCGTTTGCCCGAGGGAATTGCTTGTGTGAAGCCGACGTAGACGGCTTTTTTTCTTACGAAAACCCATGCAAAAACGGATTTGCATCCATCTCCGCGGCGATCGTCGTCTCTGGCCCATGGCCTGAAAGAACGATCGTTTCCTCCGGCAGCGTAAGCAGTTCGTCATGAATGCTTTTCAACAGCTGCTGATGGTTGCCGCCTGGCAAATCCGTGCGTCCGATGCTGCCGGCAAACAGCGCATCGCCGGAAAACACAATATTGGCTTGTTTGCAATAATACGAGACGCTGCCCGGGGAATGACCCGGCGTTTCGCGGACATCCAACGCAAACGGACCAATGTTCAGCACCGTCGGTCCTTTCAGGCATGTCGGTTCGCAGCGGACAGCGACCGGACCGCCGAAATAAAGCGAGCCATTCAATGCCGGATCTTGCAGCCATTGTTTTTCCTTTTCGTGCACATACACTGGAATGTCCCAGCGGGCAAGCACGTCCGGGATGCCGCCAATATGGTCAAAATGCGCATGCGTCAGCAAAATCGCCAACGGGGTCAGCCCTTTTTCCTCGATCCGGCGGACGAGCGCCGCGCCTTCCGCGCCGGGGTCAACGATCAGGCATTGTCGATCTGCAGACGACAACAAGTAAGCGTTGGCCTGAATCGGGCCGACAGGGATGCGCGTCCATTCCATGGCCATCTCCTCCTTTCCTTGACATGTCCAATATTTAACTTTATTTTACTGCTTTTTTTCAAGCGATGGAAGAGAAAAGAGAAAGGGACCTCGACAAATGGAGGAAAAAAGATTACAATGAAAAAGAATGGACACGTTTGTACATACTGTTTCATGAGGGGGTAAAACGATGGGTACGGTCATTATTTTTGCACTTGTGACGTTGCTTGCCCTTTATGGAATGCTCCGTACATTGCGCGAGAAAAACGTGCTCGGATTTTTGTTTGGACTTGCCACTACCGCCGTATTCGGCTGGTTTACCATCATGACCATTTTACATCATGGCATTCCAACCGGCACGCACTGAAAACGCAAGAGGCGAATCATGCCTCTTGCGTTTTTTTATGCCATTTTGAGCGCTGCTAAAAACAGGCCGAGGCTGTCGCGGTATATTCGCGCAAACTGCGAGAGCGGCAATGGATTGACACCCTCGCCGAGCTCCACCGTGTAACCGCGCCGTCTCCACGTTTGAATGAACCAATCGCGGTAGCCGGCATGGCTGTCAATGTAGCGAACAGCCTGGTAGCCGCTTGCTTCAGCCATCGCCTGAACCGTTGCCTTCGCCTCCGGCGGCTCGAACCCTTCATATCCCCAATAAATTTCCTTGCCTTGTGTATGAAACGCGACGACCATCGCAAAATCGCCCGACTCGGCGAGCTCCGCCATCGCTTTCGCCTCCGGCTCCGTAAGTGGGGCGAATCCTGGAAAATCACGCGGTGCCGGCGCTTTCGGCGGTTTGCGGGCCTGTTCTATTTCCCAGTTAGCTGGGAATTGATTGTTTAAATCAACGCCGCGGATGTTCGCTTTCCATTGCGAAAAGTCGAGCGATCCACCGTTGATGCAGACGACTTCGCTCCGATGCGGCTCTTCTTCCGGCGGGCCGTTCAGCACAAGGTTGACGCCGTCAGGATTGACCATCGGCACAACGGAAAGAGTCACTTTACGGTAATAATCAAGCACCCGATGGCCAGCAAGCTCGTCATCGTTAACCAACGCCCTCGCGTACTCGTCGATGAGCGCCATGATTACGGCCGTCGTGATCCACTCATTCGCGTGGAATGATCCGTTCATATGCACGCGCACCGGCCCGCGGCCGATTTGCAGTTCAACGAGCGGCAAGCCGAGAACGCTATGGCCGATCGTCCGCTGGCGCACAAACGGATAGCGACAGACGAGGGCGGTGATATCCTCCATCAAAGCGGCAAAATCGTACGGACGGACGCTGCGGACGACCGGGGACGAAATCCGCTTCGGCAGCGGCGCTGTTCCGTTGATGACCGCCATCGCCCAAAACAGCGCCGAAAANGTCCGCTGGCGCACAAACGGATAGCGACAGACGAGGGCGGTGATATCCTCCATCAAAGCGGCAAAATCGTACGGACGGACGCTGCGGACGACCGGGGACGAAATCCGCTTCGGCAGCGGCGCTGTTCCGTTGATGACCGCCATCGCCCCCGGCAGCCGCCGCAGCACCTCCGTCGGCAGCGATAGGCGGTCAGCGAGCGCTTCCCACGTATCGATCGGCGCGTATCCCGGGATGGCAACGGTCTGCCCAGGGCGCAATCCCTCTTCCACATGCGGATTCGAATCGATGATCAGTTCAGTCGGCACCGAAAACCATCGTCCATATGTTTCAAACGTATCGCCGGGCCATGCTTGAAGGTGCATGCGCCGTCTCCCCTTCCCATTTCTTTACCTTAACATATGTCGGCAGACGGCAAAAAATGAGCGCCTGGCAGGCGGCAGTGCACGAATGTTCGCAAACATCTCCTTCTTTAAAGTTCGTTCCAATCTCATATCATCCAACAATAAGAAAAGGCGCCCCAACCTTTTTGGGACACCTTCCGTTGTTTACGCGCCGACAAGCTCTTTCGCCAGCCAGGCGGCGCCGATGACGCCGGCATCGTTGCCAAGCGTCGCTAAAACAAGCTTCGCCCCAGCGGCGACGCGCGGGAACGCGAAGCGGCGGAAATGGGCGGCCACGCGCTCGACAAGCATGTCACCCGCCTTGGACACGCCGCCGCCGATCACGATTTTCTCCGGGTTCGTCACATTGGCGGCATTCGCCAACGCCCAACCAAGATAGTACGTTGCTTCATCGACCACTTCCAATGCCAGCGCATCGCCCGCTTTGGCGGCGTCAAACACCGCTTTGGCCGTCACATCCCCGTTGCGAAGCTCACTCGGACGCTCATCTGCGGTCAATTTCTCCTTGGCGATCCGCACGATGCCGGTGGCGGACGCAATCGTTTCCAAACATCCGGTTTTGCCGCAGTTGCAACGGGCGCCGCCATCAGGGATCATCGTCATATGTCCGATCTCTCCGCCGGCGCCGTTTATGCCGCGCACAATGGCTCCGTTGGCAATCACACCGCCGCCAACGCCGGTGCCAAGCGTCACAAACAACAAATGGCGCGCTCCTCCCCCTGCTCCTTTCCACATTTCGCCAAGCGCGGCGAGATTGGCGTCATTATCGACCGAAACGGGCAGCCCCGTCGCCTCTTCCAGCCGTTGCTTCAATGGATAATTCGTCCACCCTATATTGACCGTCTCATACAACATGCCGGTTTCCTCTTCGACCGGTCCGGGGGCGCCGATGCCGGCGGCAAGCAGCCTCTCTTTCGCTCCGCCGAGCTGGGCGAGCGTCTTTTCAAGCGATCGGGCAATGTCAGCGACGATATGCTCACCGCGATTGGCGGTGTTCGTCGGAATTTCCCATTTGTGCACGATGTCACCCTCGGTGGTGACAAACGCCATTTTGATTGTCGTGCCCCCGAGGTCAATGCCTACCAACCATGGTTCCATTGCATCCTCATCCTTTTTTCATCCGTTTTTCCCGCTCCATTTGCGCTTCCTGCCGCAAAATAAACAAAGCGGCTTGCAGCTGTTTCGCATCGATCAGCTGGGACTGGTACAGCTCTTTCACTTCCTCTTCCATCAGCTCCAGATCAGCGAGCCGGTCGCCCACGTAAATGATCGTGCCAAACCGTTTCAACAGCTGCTGAACATCGTATACCGTCTTCATCATCATTCATGCTCCTTTTTTCCTCTTTTAATGTAGCGGCAAACGGCCGCGGCCGTCAAGACAAAAAACGCAGGCGCTAAAAATCAGCACCTGCGTCAGCGGTCAGGGTCGCGCGGGTGAAGAATCGCCGGTCGCCGGTTTTTGAGCGGCATCGGCGACCGGATGAGCACGTCGCGCATCGCTCGGTAGGAGAACGGGATGAACGGCCATAAGTACGGAACGCCAAATGACGTCATCCGCGCCAAGGCAAGAATCCAAACGGTGATGCCGATGACATAACCGTACAGGCCGAACAGGCCCGACAAAATGAGCAAGGCAATGCGGACGAGCCGGTTCGCCAAACTCATTTCATAGCTGGGCGTCGCAAACGTACCGATGGCCGTAACGGAAAAATACAAAATCACTTCATTGGAAAAGAGTCCAACTTCCACCGCGATGCCGCCGATCATAAGCGCGGCGACGAGGCCGAGCGCGGTCGCCAGCGAAGACGGTGTATGAATGGCGGCCATTCGCAGCATATCCATCCCGATTTCAATCATCAAAATTTGTGCAAACAGCGGAATGTCTCCCAATTTGGCCTTTCCCAAAAACTGGAGTGGATCCGGCAGCAGTTCCGGCTCGATCATGAGCAAATACCAAAGCGGCAGCAAAAACACCGACGCCCAAACGGCCAGAAAGCGGACGAGCCGCAAATACGCCCCGACGATCGGCTTATTCCGGTACTCTTCAGCGTGCTGCAAATGATGCCAAAACGTTGCCGGGGTAATAATGACACTTGGCGATCCATCGACGATCACAAGCACATGGCCTTCATACAAATGGGCCGCTGCCGTATCAGGGCGTTCCGTATAGCGGACAACCGGGTACGGATTCCAATGCCGTCCGGAAATAAACTCTTCCACCGTTTTCTCAGCCATAACCAGCCCGTCTGTGTCAATGGCGGTAATCGATTCCCGAACGCGGCGAACGAGTTCTGGGTCGGCTATTTCCTCGATATAGCAAATGCAAATATCGGTCTTCGAGCGCCGCGCCACCTGCACGTACTCCATGCGCAAGGAAGGGTCGCGGACGCGGCGGCGGATGAGCGCGGTGTTAAAGACGATCGTCTCGACAAAACCGTCGCGCGCCCCGCGTACGACCCGTTCCGTATCCGGCTCTTGCGGCCCGCGCACCGGATACGTGCGGGCGTCAATCAAAATGATCCGCTCAACGCCGTCAACGACTAATGCCGTCGGCCCAGCAAGCACCATCGCGACCGCTTCTTCCAAGTCGTCTGTCTGTCCGATCTCGACGTACGGAAGATATTTTTTCAGGAGCTTCTCAAGCGGGTGAACGTCCAGTTCGTGTTCCTCAAGCCGGGACAAATATCTCATCAAATAATGCAAAATATCGTCTTTGACAAATCCGTCAATCATAAACAACGCCATCGCCCGGCCGCCATATTCGACGTCAAGGCGAATGACATCGAAGCTCTTCCCGACTCCAAGCCGTTCGGCTAAATAGGATGCATTGTCATGAAGGCGACGGGACGCCAGGCGTTTGGGCATCTGTTTCTCCATCGTCATCCCCCTGCATCGTTTGCACTGTATACTCCCCATCATAGACAAGCATGAGGAAATTCATACATAAATGTTCCTTGCAATGCATATATTGGTGAAAACCTTGTCCAATCCGGGAGGATGTCATGAAACGATGGATGATCCCCTTCATGGCGCTTGCTTTTTTCCTTGCCGCCGCGCTCGCCTCGCTGTGGGAGCACGATCAGACCGCTGAAACGATCAAGTTTTTCCCGCTTGATCGCGAAGCGGCGTTCATCGAAGCGAAAACATCGCTTGCGCTTGAGGGCGGCAATGAACCCGGACGCTACGCGCTCCGCTGGTCAGCCGCCTCCATTTTAAACCGCCGCGCCTATTTGCGTCAGGACGTCTCGTTGTTGTTTGCCGATGGCCGCTTGGCCGATGTGCTGTCGAAATGGAAAACGAACACGGATGCCATCGACATGGAAAAGAAGGTCCGGATGCGGGACAGCCGCTTTTTTCAAGCCGTCTCGTTCCATCACGGCGAGCTGCATACAGGAGAGAACATCACAAGCAGCCAAACGATGTCAAGCAGCTATTTGTACGTCATTGACTCACCGTACCATCCGCGCGCATCGTTCCGGCGGCCAAGAACAGATGACGAGCGCGAATGGCAGCGCGTCTTGAACAAAGCCACGAATGAATTTCTTCGTCATAAAGCGGACGAGCTGCTCACCCACTTTTCTTTGTCAAAGAAAGATTATTACGCCCTTTATTTGCCGGAGCTCGTCGCCTACACGGAACAACCGTTGCCGGGGTTGTCAACGGCAAAAACGCAAACCGTCATCGGCCGTCTTTGGGAAGGATTGTACAAGTCGTACATCCTTGGCATAAAAAAAGAGGATGGATCCATCCTCTCGCCAATCGGCAGCACGATGCCGCTCATTCTCATTCGCAAAGATTACAGTAGGCTCTTCGTTCTCATTGAAGCGAAAACCGGGGAAAAAGTGATGCTCGTGCAACTTCTTTAACACATTTCGAAAAGAGGCCTCCCACTTCAAACAAAGCGAAGTGGGGGCGTTTACCGAAATCCGATCCATAAGCCAGCGGCGACAAGCAACGCCGCCACCGCCAACGCTCCCGCCTGCCGCCCTAAAGCGGTGTGTTTTGGCAAATGAACGACGCCAGCCGCCAAAAAACCGCCAACCAGTCCGCCGATATGGCCGGCGTTGTCGATGCCGGGAACAAGCAGGCCAAACAACAGGTTGACGATGATTAAACTGATGACGTTCATCCCCATCGTTCGAAAAAATAAATGCCGGTAGACAGTGCCGAAGTAAAGAAGAGCCCCGAACAGCCCGAAAATGGCTCCCGACGCCCCGGCCGATAATGACGGTGTAAACAAAAAACTCGCCAGCGCTCCGAAAAATCCAGCCGTTACGTAAATGAACAAAAAGCGAAGCGAGCCGTACAGCCGCTCAACCGTGATCCCTAAATAATACAAGGCGAGCGTGTTGGTCAGCAGATGCAAAAAACCAATATGCAAAAACATTGGCGTCAACAGCCGCCACCATTCTCCCGCCTCAATGAGCGGATTGAATTTGGCGCCGTAGTGGATCAACACATCCGGATTCGTGCTCCCGCCGCTCCATTCGAGAACCAAAAACATCGCAACCTGCACGACGATGAACAGCCGGGTGAACATCGGCTTGCCATACTCAAAAATGCGCCGTTCCTCCTCACGGCGGCGCCGCCATTCGCGGACCACCTCGCGCTTTAAGCGCTCGGCGGCAGCAAACGGATCGGACGTTTCCACAGGCGGCTCAAAACGGAGCGCAACACCCGTCATCTCCGCAAGCCGCGGCAGCACGTCCCCCATATTGCCGCTGTGAAGGAGGAGCGTATGAAGCACGCCATCGGACACTCCAGAGAGCGGCAACGGCTCGGCGACAAGAAATTCCCAATCGTCAACCGGCGGATACACCATCACATAAACATTGATGACCCGGCCCGCTTTGCTGAAATTCCATCCCCTCATTTGCTGAACGAATTGCCATGTATATTCCATATCAAGGCGCAACGATCGGCTCCAATCAAAATCAGCGCGCACGAGGCGGATGAGTGTTGGGCGACGCCAATGGTTTGATTCCAGCCATACTTCATCGGCCTGCTCAGACATCCGTACGATGCGGTAGCCGCCGCGAGACAAACGCTGAACAAGCTGCCAAAACAGTACATCCATCGTTCCCATCACGTTCTCCTCTCCCTTTCCCTGGCGAGGCCAAGTCCGACAAACAGCAACAAAGCCAACTCATCGACCGTCCGGCAAACCGGAGCGAATGGGCCGGCGGGCGCCGGCCGCGGCGGCCGGTTTTTTCATAACCGACTTCTTCAAAAATGATTCACCGCTATTGCATCATGGACGCAACATTTGCGAAACAAGAGCGTTGCGCACAGGAGGAATGTGGAGCGCAAATCGGACAAGTTGCTTTCGCAACGACGGAACGCGCAATGCGAAGGCGGCCATTCGGTAGCGATAGCGGTAAGCAAGACATCCAGCGGCAACGACAAGCAGCGGGTACGACCATTTATTCATCGTTGTTCCTCCTTCATCATATGACATGCTCGTTATTCTTTTTCCCTTTTTCTCTCCAAATATGAAGCGGGGCGCGTCTAACGCGCCAGCACGAAGGCGGCCAGCACCGCAAAGATGACCGAAAGAACGTTCACCGCATCATTGTCAAGCCACCGCCAGCCTTTCATATGAATGGTCGCCTGCCCGCAATGCCATTTCCGCTCAGTCGTCGCCCCGCATGCCGGACAGCGGTAAGCCGCTTGCCAAGCCGCGCCAAGCCACGTATCGAACCAGCTGCCGAGCCAACCGAAAAAGGCAAGAGTAAAAACGGGTCGGACGTCGAGAAAAAACACGCCAACAGCCGCAATAAACAGTGCGCCGGCAAACGAAGCAGCCGTGCCAAGGAGCGTCACAGCCCCTGAGGTGCCGGCTTCCACCGGCCGAAAGCTCGGCCAAACCCGAGGCGGCCACGGGCTTAAAGAACCGATTTCAGATGCCCACGTATCAGCGTTCGCTGCAGCGACGGCGACAACAAACAGATCATCCCAAATCGGGTCGGGACGGACAGCGGCCAATAGCGCCAACACNAAAGATCGCCCAAAACCCATTTGGAAACAAGCCCCCATGGTCTGTAAAGTTCGAGAAAAAACACGCCAACAGCCGCAATAAACAGTGCGCCGGCAAACGAAGCAGCCGTGCCAAGGAGCGTCACAGCCCCTGAGGTGCCGGCTTCCACCGGCCGAAAGCTCGGCCAAACCCGAGGCGGCCACGGGCTTAAAGAACCGATTTCAGATGCCCACGTATCAGCGTTCGCTGCAGCGACGGCGACAACAAACAGATCATCCCAAATCGGGTCGGGACGGACAGCGGCCAATAGCGCCAACACGGCCGGCACCCCGCCATTGGCCAGCACTTGGATGGCATCGCGCCGCCCGCCTTTCGCCAATTTTTCAGACAGTTTTGCCTTGCGTTGCCTTCCGATGTGGCTAAAGAAGCTGGAGCTGACAAAAAAGCAGCCTAACACCCATATTCCGCCCCATGAAAAGCCGCATCCAACCGCTGCGCCGATGACAACGGTTGCCGCCGCTCCTGATATGGACAACAAGCGCAACAACCACCCGCCGCCGGCGGCGAGGGCAGAGACCGCGATATACCACCATTCATCGCTCACAGTGAAGAACTCCTTGATCAGTAATAATGAATTTCACCGGCACATCATGCTCCTCGGCCGGAATGTCGTCCATCACTTGAAAGGAGTAAGCCAGCGCTGCCGTCACCGCCGAAGCTCCCGGCAAATATCGGTCGTAATACCCGCCGCCATAGCNCTGGCTTTTTTTGTATAAATATTCGTCTAATTTGAAACCGTTTGCAAAAAAATTCATTATAAAAATACAGAAAAATTGATAAAAAAGTGGCCGAAAATAATGAATTTCACCGGCACATCATGCTCCTCGGCCGGAATGTCGTCCATCACTTGAAAGGAGTAAGCCAGCGCTGCCGTCACCGCCGAAGCTCCCGGCAAATATCGGTCGTAATACCCGCCGCCATAGCCGATCCGGTAGCCGGTTTTGGCAAAACAGACCCCCGGGACAATGATGAGATCAAACTCATCGCGGTCGATCGGCGTTGTTTGTTTTTCAATCGGCTCAAACAATCCGGCGTACGCTTTTTCGAGCTGGGCAAACGACTCAAGCCGCCGAAAGGACATCGTTTTCGCCCTTGGATCGCATTTCGGGACGCCGATCGTTTTTCCTTCCCGCCACGCCTGTTCCATGATCGGCAAGGTGTTGACTTCCGTCTCTCTCGACACCGTCATGGCGATCGTCCGCGCCGTTTGCCATAATGGCCACCGATATAAATGAGCGGCGATTTGCCGATCGTACATCTCTTTTTCTGCCGCTTTAAGCTGCCGAAGCTGATTCAACATGCGCTGGCGCCATTCCTGTTTGCCGTCCATCATCTTCCCCTTCCTCCCATAAAGATAAAAAGCAGCAGGAATCATCTTCCCACTGCTTACTTCGTTTCGCGGTGCAACGTGACTTTGCGATCGCGCGGGCAATATTTTTTCAATTCCAAACGCTCTGGGTTGTTGCGTTTATTTTTCGATGTAATATAGTTGCGTTCGCCGCATTCTGTGCATGCCAATGTAATGTTCACGCGCATCTTTTTTCCCTCCAAACGAGCTTTATACTTTATATATAATCAGACCTTTCTATGATACCATTTTTCTTCGGCGATTTCCACCTCTAAATTTCATCTTTGTTCAATAAGAGCGCCACAAGCAGAGAATGGTATGGTATAGTGAAAAGGGGAGGGATGCATGTGGTGGAATACGCAATCATCGCTTTGGCAGCTCTAGCCATTATTCTCCTTGTTCTTTCCTTTTTTGCGAAAGATGAACTGAAACCGCTCGAAGAACAAATCGATCATTTGACCGTTTCCCTGGCGCAAGAAACGTACCAGATCAAAAAGCGGCTGCAAGTCATCGAGGAGGAGCTCCTCATTCCGGAGCGGCAACGGTCCGCTTCGCCGCGGCTTGGCGGATCATTGTCGCCGGCCGATCGGCGCATCTTGTTTTTGCATAAACAAGGATTCCCGCTCGAAGACATCGCCCGTGAGACGGGGCTGACCGTTGCGGAAGTCGAGCGGGCGGTAAGGAGGTTGCGCCGATGAACAAGCGATCCATGCGTTCGTTTTCCCTCGGGTTGCTTGTATCGACAGCACTGATCGGCGCCTCGTATTACGCTTCACCCCCGGCTGCACCGACGGAAGCGGAAATCAAGACGTTCCTCAAACAGCATGGGCTTGTCGCCGTGGCGAAAGAGGAATACGACAGGCTCCGCAGCGCTCAGCCGAACGCCGCTCCGAAAGCGGCGTCCAAGCAGATGTCCGAACCATCAGGGCAAACCGTTTACGTCTATCGACTCGTTATTCAAAAAGGAGATACGCCAGAGACCTTTGCCCGCGAACTTGAAGAGGCTGGCATCATTCAAAGCGCCCGCGCCTTCAACGACTACTTGGAACAACATGGGCTGACGCGCTCCATCCGCCCCGGCGTCTACAACGTGCGGAGCGATATGGACTACGCAGCGATCGGCCGTTTGATTGCCGAACCATAACGAAAGAAGGTGTCCCTCCCAAAGGACCGGGACACCTTTTCTTAAGGCTGTGTCTGCGCATCAAACAGCGTTTTTTTGAAAGAAACACATCTTTTTTGAAACGAACTTTTTGTCCGTCATGGCCGACGCAGCCCGGCCGCTTTTATCATCCGAACCGCCCGGCGATATAATCCGCCGTCCGCTGATCAGCTGGACGAGAAAACAACGTTTTTGTCTCTCCGTACTCAATCACTTCTCCGTTTAAGAAAAACGCTGTCCGATCGGAAATGCGAGCCGCCTGCTGCATATTATGCGTGACAATGATGATGCTGTATTTTGTTTTCAGCTCGCCCATCAACTCCTCGACCTTCGCTGTCGAAATGGGATCGAGCGCTGATGTCGGTTCATCCATTAAAATGACATCCGGCTCGACGGCCAAACAGCGGGCGATGCACAGCCGCTGCTGTTGGCCGCCCGATAAACCGAGGGCATTTTCATGAAGCCGATCTTTGACTTCCTCCCAGAGCGCCGCTTGGCGCAAGCTTTTTTCGACGATCTCATCGAGCCGCCGCCGGTCGCGGATCCCATGAATGCGCGGCCCATAGGCGACGTTGTCATAAATCGACTTTGGAAACGGGTTGGGCTTTTGAAACACCATGCCCACTTGCGTCCGCAGCTGTTCAACAGGGTATGACGTGTCAAAAATGCGGCGGCCGCGATACAAAATCTCCCCTTCGAGCCGGACGTTTGGAATGAGCTCGATCATTCGATTGAGCGTTTTGATATAGGTTGACTTGCCGCATCCTGACGGGCCGATAATCGCTGTAATCTCGCGTTCATAAAAAGACAGGTGAATATGTTTTAACGCATGATGCTCGCCATACCATACGTTCAGTCCATTCGTTTCGTAAACAACCTCTTTTTTCACCAACTGGGCCGAAGGAATGTCCTCTTTTCGGCGCTCCACCACCGCCATCGTACTCATCGGCGTGACTCCTTTCATTTCCTTCCGCCCTCACTGGCAGCGGAAGATCGAGTTTTTCCTATCATAAGCATACAAAACGATCGTTAACGCTGTGTGGACGGTATGTAAAGTTTTTGTAAACGAACATCATTTTTTGGCTCTTCACCACAACATGTACTTGACAAGCAATACGGTTTCCTGCACAAAGATATGCAAAAAGTGCTGATTTTCCCTCACAAGCGTAAATAGGGTATGTTCAGAAAAAATCAAGTACAACTTTTAGTGAAGAGCCATTTTTTTACAAGCGCAAAAAAAGAGGCGCCTGGCTAGGCGCCTTTCATGTCAGCGCGCATCGGCGGCCTCCGCACCGCCTTGCGCATCGAAGCTGCTCCCGTCTCCGGCCGCCCGCTTCGCTTTCAATTCAAAATAGGCGTCCAAAATGCGGCGGCCGATCCGGTCATTAATCCCGTCGCTCTCCCCTTGCGTCGCCCACGGGACGACAACGGCGAACGACACTTCTGGATCGTTGTACGGCGCATAGCCAACAAGCGTCAAGTTGTACGTTGGATCATTCCGTCGGCTTTGGATCGGTCCATCGTAAAACGCCTCTGCCGTCCCCGTTTTGCCGGCCGGCTTGTACGAAGCACTCGCAAAGTACGAATACGCCGTTCCGCCCGGCTCTTGCATCACACGGCGGAATCCTTCTTGCACCCGCTTGATGTATTCCGTCTTCATATCAATCCGGTTTAGCACAACCGGTTCGAACCGTTTCATGATCCGGCCAAGTTTTTTTCCGTCAGCCGACGGCTCACGAATTTCTTTGACAAGCTGCGGCTTCATCCGATAGCCGCCGTTGGCGATCGTCGAGACGTATTGCGCCAGCTGCATCGGCGTATACATATCGTACTGGCCGATGGCTAAGTCGAGCAAAAATCCGCCGCGCGTGCTTTGTCCTTGGAAGCCGCTAAGTTCGTTCGGCAAATCGATGCCCGTTTTCACGCCAAGGCCAAATTGGCTGAAATAGTGGCGAATCGTCGCAAATGCCTCTGGATTGATGCGAAGCGGCGCATGCGGACGGTACACACCGCCCCCGATGGCGATCGCTGTTTTGAACATATAGACGTTCGACGACTGCTTGAGCGCTGTCAGTTCGTTGATCGTCCCCATCGTCTTCCATGATTTTTTCACCGGGGTTCCTTTAATATACAGCGGCTCGTCCTTTATATACGTATTCGGATGAAGCACCCCGGTTTGAAAGCCGGTGAGAACGGTCGCCCCTTTCACCGCCGATCCCATCGCATAGGCGGACGTGATGTTGCCGATGGCAAAGTCGACAAATTTGCCGTCTTGAAGAAGCTTGCCGGCCATCGCCAACACTTCGCCCGTCTTCGGGTTCATCATGACGACAAACGCCCGGTCCAAGAGCGGCGATCGGCCTTTGCGCTTCGTCGCCAGAATCTCTTGTTGAATGATTTGCTCAACCTTTTGCTGGAGCTCGGCATCAATGGTTAACACGAGGTCTTTGCCGCGCTCGCCTGGATACACTTGCTCAACCGAGATGACATTGCCCGATTTGTCAACAACGTTTTTCACTTTTGCCTTTTTGCCGTGCAGCACTTCTTCATACTGCATCTCCAAATAGCTTTTGCCGACGCGGTCATTGCGGCTGTAGTCGCGGGCTAAAAAGTAATCGAGCCGTTCGCGCGGGACGCCTTCGTCTTCTTCAGTCACACTGCCGAGCACAGAGCGGAATGTGTTGTCATAGACGTATTTCCGGTCCCAATCCACCGTCGTATTGACGCCGGGCAGCTCGCTCAAATGCTCGCTGACGACCGCATATTCGCGGTCGGTCACTCCTTTGCTTTTGACCGTCTGTGGCGTCAAGGCGTAGCCGCTCTCCATCTCATGTTTAATGGCGATCACTTCAAGCTCTGCTTTCGAAATTTGCGCCAAATCTTGCTTGGTGATGCGATCGAGCGTCCACTCGTACACTTTTTTGTCGATCTCTTTTTGCGTCAATCCTTGATCAGCGAGCTTTTTCCGTTCTTGTTCGCTCACCTTCCGTTTCGCTTCTTTCGGATGCGTTAAAATCCAATAATCTTTCATATCGCGCTCAGTTACTTTTTTCTCAGCATCGGGAATGTCGATGTATTGGGCAAGTTTCCTTGCTATGTCCAATATTTCTTCCGGCTGTGTCGTTTTGGAGCGCGTGTACGTAATCGCCTTTTGCGGTGTGTTGTCGACGATCACGCGGCCGAATCGATCGTAAATTTTGCCGCGCGGCACCGGCGTGCTGACGATTTCATCCTGCGTTCGCTCCACTTCGCGCCGATAATCTTCACCGTAGACGATTTGTACGACGCCAAGGCGTAAAATCAGTGCTGAAAACAACAAAAAAACAAAGAAAAACAAAATGTTTAACCGAATCGGCACTTGTGCTCGCTTTTTCCGTTTCATCCCCCGGTCCTCCTTCTCCTCCCCCTATTGTAAAAGAAAAAGTCGGTCATGGCTAGGGAAAAACTTGGCCCCTCACACCGGCGAACGGCCTCGTTCGCCGGCCAGCTTCGGCCGAAGCAAAAGCCTCTCGCGCTGATCGCGCTCCGGACGGCCATCGGTGAAGCGAATGCGGCGGACAAACCAATAAATCACCAAATGCCCGGCCCCGCACACAAACATAAGCACCCGAATGCCAGCCTCTTCACCAAAGAGCGCCATAGCCGTCAAAAAGGCTAAAATCGATGCCACCCGTCCGGCGTTTAAAAACAATTCCCGGACAACAATGTATTCGACGCGCGCCTCGGCCGATTTCCAGCTCTTTCCGATGACGTCAAACGTCAAGGAGGAATACGGAACAAGCAGCAATGGATACGCAATGGCGATCGTGATGGCATAAAGAATGAGGCGCGGATAGGTTGGATGGAAGACGATCAAAAAAATCGCTCCGTATAGCAACGCTCCTCCCAGCAAAATCGCTTTCATCCGATATTCACGCTTGATCAGCCGGGAGACAGCATAATAGGCGACAAACGATGTAAACGAGTTGACAAGCCCGAATTTGCCGAGCGCCCATTCACTTCCAGAAGTGACATACACAAGCACGGAAATGATAAACACAAACGTGCCTTCGCGCAATCCTTGAAAAAAGTGGGCATTCGTAATGAGCCGCCAGTTCCGGTTTTCATTCCGCTCCTTTAAAATGCGGACGAACAAATATTTCCCCGCGGCCGCGCGGCGCTTCAAGAAAAAGCTGAGCAGCACAGCGACAAGAAACAAGCCGAGCGACAGCGAGAAAACGAACGTATACCCTTTCGCTCCATGAAGCGATGAGATGATATAACCGGCGGCAATCGGCCCGATCATGCCGGCTGATGAGGTCAACACCCCGAAAAAACCGTTAAAAAAGTCGCGCGTCTCCGGTTCGGTAATTTCAAATGTCAACACGTTAAACGCCAACCAATAAAAACCATAGCCGACGCCGAGCAGCGCGCCGAGAAAAAGCAAATATTGATGAGCGCGAGAGCCGACCAATAAAACGGTGACAAAAAAAACGGCTAAACACGACACGCCAAGCCGCAAAACGAGGATGCGGTCAATTTGTTTCGCCAGCCGTCCGGCGAAAATAAACGTCAGCGGCTGCATCGTGACGACCGCCAAATTGTATAGCGCCAAGTCGCGGAAATCGCCGGTCTGTTTCCATAAATAAATGTTGACAAACGTGTTTGAGAGGGAAACACCGAGCGTGTAAAACCCGCCGATGCAAAGCAAAAGCAACAGGTCGCGGTTCACTTGTTCTTGGCCGGTTAGTTTTTGGAAAAATGCCATTGCAAACTCCCCTTTTCATCTATCCGGTAGTGTGGCCGTTTCCGCAGCCTCTATGCACCCGGCGCGAAGAAAACCGCTTCTTTTGCCTACACCCTCCGTCGCTAAAAAAAGCGGGGCGCTTTGTTTCGCCCCGCTTTGTTGATTACTTCGCTTTCGCTTCGCTGTACCGTTTCGCCACTTCGTCCCAGTTGACAATGTTCCAGAATGCGGCAATGTATTCCGGACGGCGGTTTTGGTATTTCAAGTAGTACGCATGCTCCCAAACGTCCAAGCCGAGAATCGGCGTTTTGCCTTCCATAATCGGCGAGTCTTGGTTCGGCGTGCTCGTAATTTCCAGCTCGCCGTTGTTCACGACAAGCCATGCCCAGCCAGAACCGAAACGGCCGGCCGCTGCTTTCGAAAACTCGTCTTTAAACGCGGTGAAGCTGCCGAATTTTTTGTTGATCGCCTCAGCCAGCTCACCCGTCGGCTCACCGCCGCCATTTGGCGACAAAATCGTCCAGAAAAGCGAGTGGTTTGCATGACCGCCGCCGTTGTTGCGCACCGCCGTGCGAATGCTTTCCGGAAGGGCTTCCAAATTGCTGAGCAATTCTTCGAGCGATTTGTTTTGCAAATCCGGATGCCCTTCAAGCGCCGCATTCAAATTTGTAACGTATGTGTTATGGTGCTTCGTGTGGTGAATGTTCATCGTTTCTTTGTCGATGTGCGGCTCAAGCGCATCATACGGATACGGCAATGCTGGCAATTCAAATGGCATACCGATCTCCTCCTTTTTGGTTTATGTACACGAACGCCAAAGCGTTCGCTTGAGATTAGCTTACCAAAGTTGGCACAATGTTTCAATCGATTTGCTTGTCCTCGCTTTTTGTTTACATATTTTCAACACACCGTTGACCGTTTCTTCATAATGACAAGCTATAGTATAAGGTAGCTTCCAGTTAAGGGGGAACTCAGCGAAAATGGAAACAAAGCGATCACGTTCTTTATGGAACGCCTTTCGACTTGAGACAATTGTCATGATGGCCATGGTGCTCACAACGACGTTGTCGGCCCTTGTCATCACCTCAATCAGCTATATTCAAGGGCGCCATTCAGCGATTCAGTCGATCCAACAACAGTTGCAGCTATCAAGCGAAACGATGGTTGAAAAAATTTCTATTTTAAAAGCGACAACGACCAATGAAGCATTTTCTCAAAAACTGAATTATTCATTGACGCTAAATGAACGGAAATTCCACGCCTTACACCTTCATCCGGTGCAATTGATTGTAACGAAAACGGGAAAGGCGGTGGCAAAACGGCCATCCTCGCCCAATCAAACGCTGCCCGAACAGGTCGTGCGCGATATATTGAAAAAGAAGCAAGGTGTTTTGCATACAGACCAATGGCTGGCTGCATTTTCTAGTTCAAGTGATTTGCAAGGAGCCAAGATGTGCAAAGCCAAATCGAGGCCGCGGTTCAATCGATGAAAGAAAGCGCAAAACAACTCGATGAAACGAAAAAAACGTTCACGGAAAGCCAACAAGCCTTTGAAGAAATCACCACAATGGTGTCGCATTCATCCGCACATACGCTGCAAATTTCAGAACAATTCGCCGCCATCGAGCGGCAAATCAGCGAAATGCGTGAACATATCGCAGAGATTGCCACCGTCGCCCAACAGATTGCTTCGTCGATGGAGCAAATTTCGAGTTTTACCGACGACCAGCACAATGCCATGGCTGCCATTCGTTCCGAAGCCGATGCACTAAATGAACGGGTGTTGCAATGGCGCGCCTTGCTTGAAACCTTTCATTTGCCTTCTGACTAAAGCGGGAAGATGCCCGCTTTTTCTTTGTCTCAAGTTGAATTCTTCCTCTTTCCCGGCTACAATGGAAAAGGAGACAAAGAAAGGTGTGTCTGCGATGAACGTATTCGTCCAGCTGTGGAAAAGCTTATATTCTCCGAAAGACATCGCCCGCTTTCGATTTCAGGGAATTGGGAAAACGATCGGTTATTTGTTTTTGCTGACTTTGCTGTCCATTCTTCCGACGTTTTACTATGTCTCCTCGTCGCTCACTGAAGGCATCCGCACAACGAGCGCCTTATTGAATAACGAGTTGCCGCCGTTTTCGATTGAAAACGGCGAACTTCACTCGGAGGCGGCCACGCCGATTCATATTGATCAAGGCGGATTTACGATCATTTTTGACAGCACCGGCAAAGTGACGAGTGAGAACGTCGAGCAGTTTCCGAACGCCATCGCGCTCTTGAAGCATGAAGCCGTGCTCGTCGCCGGCCATCAGGCGCAGCATTACAGCTATGCCACGTTTCCGGATGTGACCATTACCAACGAAGACGTTCGCGCGTTCATCGCCGGTCTTCAGTCGCTTCTCCCTGTCCTCATCCCGCTTTTTGGGCTCGTTTTATACGTGCTCGCCTGCGCCGGGAAATTCATCAGCGTGTGCATCTTTGCCTTTTTCGGCCTGATTCTTGCCGGCGTGCTCGACAAAACGCTGCGCTACCGCCATACATGGGTGATGTCGGCTTACGCCATTACGCTGTCGACCGTCTTTTTCACCGTGATGGAAACGGTGCAAGCGGTCGTGCCCTACGGCGCGTTGATCCATTGGTTCGTTTCGCTTGTCGTTCTCTTTTTGGCAGTCAAGGAAGTGCCATCAGCCAAACGGGAAATATAAAAAAGCTGCCTGTCGATGCAGGACAGCTTTTTTTGTGCTTACGCTGCTTTGCTTCTTTCTCCTCGTCCTCGACGCGCGCGCCGCCCCCCGGAGAAATGCCGCGCAAGCAAGGAAGAAGCGAGCCGTGCAGCCAAATTGAATAAAAGAACGGCCACCATCAACACAGCCGCCGATTTGGCCGCGATCAGCTTCGCGTCTGGGACAATGCCTTCCGAATTCAATTTCCAAATATGCACCGTCAGCGTTTCGGCCGGCCGGAACACGTTCAGCGGGTTGGCCTGGCTGCCCCAATCCGCATCCCAACGAAGCATCGGAGTCGTCAGCCCAGCGGTATAAATGAAAACAGCCGCTTCGCCGAAAATGCGCCCAGCCGATAAAATGACGCCGGTGACAATTTGCGGGATGGCGGCCGGAAGCACCGCTTTGACCAACGTCTGCCAGCGCGTCGCTCCAAGGGCAAGACTCCCCTCTTTAATGTTGGCTGGAACATCCAAAATCGCCGTTTCGCAAATGCGCGTCAATCCAGGCAAATTGATGATCGTGACGGCTAACGCTCCGCCGAGCAGCGTATAGCCCCAACCCGTCAAGGTGACAAACGCCAACAATCCAAACAACCCGACGACAATCGACGGCAATGATGCCATCGTTTCCAAGCAAAGGCGAATGAACCCGACGATCCGCCCTTGTTTGGCGTATTCGGCCAAATAAATTCCAGCTCCCAACGAAAGCGGAACCGACAAAAGCAATGTCACAACCAACATATAAAATGAATTGATGAGCTGCGGACCAATGCCGCCGCCCGCTTGCGTATTGCTCGGCCGTCCGAACAGAAACTCAGGTTGCCAAAACCCCGCTCCTTTCGACAACACAACGGCAAAAAAGAACATGAGCAACCCGATGACTGCAGCAGCCACCGCATAGAAAATGCCTGTCCAAACTTTATCGATCATTCGCGCTGTCATCTTATCGCTCCTTTCTCGGGCCGACCAAACGGATCACGGCAATGAAGAAAAACGAGATCAAGAGCAAAATGAGCGCCAATGTCCATAACGCGTTGTTCCATGGTGTTCCGTTGATCGTATTTGCCATATCCATCGTCAATACACTTGTTAACGTCGCCGTCGGGCTGTCAAGGCCTGAAGGCAGCTTAATCGTATTGCCGATCACCATCTGCACGGCAAGCGCCTCGCCAAACGCCCGCGCCAAGCCGAGAACGACGCCGGTGGCAATCCCGGCTTTCGCCGCCGGAACGATGACGCGGGAAATCGCCTGCCAACGCGTAGAGCCAAGCCCGTATGATGCTTCCATATACGTCATCGGGACATTGGCCAAGGCGTCGGCCGCAATGCTGGTGATGGTCGGCAAAATCATCATACTAAGGACGATGATCCCCGCCAACAGACTAAAGCCGGAGCCTCCGAACCATTCGCGCAAGAGCGGAACGAGAATCGTCACCCCAAGCCAGCCATACACCACCGACGGAATGCCGACAAGCAGCTCCAGCACCGGCTTGAGCAACGAAACGAACCATTTGGGAGCGATAAAGTTCATGAAAATCGCCAACGCCAACGCGATCGGCGCACTGATCAACAAAGCGCCAAGCGAGACGAGCATCGAGCCAACAATAAAAATGAGCGCCCCATACTTCGGCGGCGTGCCGTTTGGATCCCATTGCATCGAAAGCAACATGTCGGAAAGCGAAAGACCGCTGTCCGTAAAGGACTGAATTCCCTTTACCGCCAAAAAGATGATCATCGTCACCGTAATCAGAACGATCAGCCAGCCGCAGATGACCGCAAACGTGCGGCCGATGTACTCTTCAAGCCAGCGATTCCGCCGTTTCGTATGCATTTGTTGCATGGCTTCATCCCTCCATTGTCAAAGGCCGGCCTAACGAGCCGGCCTTCCGCCCTTCTCTACTCCAATTCCGTCATCGGGATATACCCCATCTTTTTAACGGTCGGCGCAAATTCTTCGCTCTTGACAAAGTCGATAAACGCTCGCACTTCTTCCTTCGCTTCCCCTTTGGTAATCATGTATTCATACGACCAAAACGGGTACTTTTCCGTGCGGATGTTTTCCACCGTCGGTTCCGCGCCGTCAATTTTGACCGTTTTCAAGTTTTTCTTTTCCCCAATTAAATACGACATGGCTACATAGCTGACAGCGCCCGGCGTCGAGCTGATCGCCTGTTCGACCGCTCCGTTCGAATCTTGCACCGTACCGATGGAATCATCGATTTTTACGCCTTTCATGATCGTTTTCTCAAATGTCGCCCGCGTACCCGATGACGCCGGACGGTTGATCACGTGAATGGCTTCATCTGGTCCGCCGACTTCTTTCCAGTTTTTAATCTTTCCGCTGAAAATATCTTGAATTTGCTTCGTCGTTAAATTATCGACCTTCACATCGTCGTTGACCACAATCGCAAAGGCGATGCCGGCCACTTTATGGTCAACAAGCTCTGACGCTTTCGATTTGTCGTCCAGCTTCTCCGCCGCCGGCACATCCGAGTTGCCGATTTGCACGGCGCCGGCTGCCACTTGGTTGACGCCCGTACCGCTGCCGCCGCCTTGAACGGTGATCGATACGTCCGGATACTTTTCCATAAACGCGTTTGCCGCTTCCTCTGCCAGCGGCTGAAGCGCTGTAGATCCCGCTAGTGCAATGGTGCCGGAGTAGGTTTCTTCTTTCTTTGCCGTTCCTTCATTGCCGCCCGCGTTGTTCTTTTCAGTCTGCCCGCAGCCGGCCAAAACGCCGGTCATCAACAAGGCGGCCAATCCCAATTTGACTCGTTTGCTCCACATTCAGAAATCCCCCCGTTTTGTTTTCGTACTTTCAACGTACAAGACCATTGTAGCGAGACATTGTTAGGCCCTTATAAAGCAGTTGTTAAGTTTCTGTAAAGACAAAAAACAGGAATATTTTCAAAAAGCCGTCAAGCGAGCCTTGAAGGCAAAGAAGAACGGTGATGCCGTTTTTCAAATTGGAGACATTCTTTTGTTGAAGTGTTTTCCTCATGAACTCAACGACCTTGCTAAGGAAGACATATTTTCGCTGGACAAGCATACATATGAAATAGATATACGCATGCGGAGGAAGCGTCATGAAAAAATTCATTTTTCTCCTGCTTCTCTTTCTTTCCAGTTATATCGTTTACCGCGACCTTGTCATCGGAACGCTTCACCCTTCATCTGAAACAGCGGCAGCCGTTGTCCAGTCGAAACAGGCGGCCATCCCGTACCGGACGGTGACCATTCGCCCTGGCGATACGTTGTTGTCCATCATCGAGAAAGAACTCAACGGTCCATTGCCCGTTCCGCTCGAGCAGCTGATCCGTGATTTTGAACGGTTAAATCCAGGCGAACATGCGCAAACATTAAAAATCGGGAAAACTTATAAAGTGCCGATCTATCGCTAACCGGCGAATCGCTTGTCAAACGGCGGATGGCACTGTTACAATAATGCAGAAAGCGACTTGAATGTTAAAGGAGCGAATTCCCGTGGGTGAAATCATCCATCGTTCAAAGACTCGGCCGGTCCGCGTCGGTCCGCTGACAATCGGCGGCAGCAACGAAGTCATCATTCAAAGCATGACGACGACAAAAACGCACGATGTCGAAGCGACGGTGGCGCAAATCCACCGCCTCGAGGAAGCGGGGTGCCAAATCGTCCGCGTCGCCTGCCCGGACGAGCGGGCGGCTGAGGCCATACCGGAAATCAAAAAGCGAATCAACATCCCGCTTGTCGCCGACATCCACTTTGACTATAAATTGGCGCTGAAAGCGATCGAAGGCGGCGTCGATAAAATCCGCATCAATCCAGGCAACATCGGGCGCCGCGAAAAAGTCGAAGCGGTCGTGAAAGCGGCGAAAGAGCGCGGCGTACCGATTCGCATCGGCGTCAACGCCGGATCGCTGGAAAAACGCATTTTGGAAAAATATGGATATCCAACAGCCGACGGCATGGTTGAGAGCGCCTTATATCATATCCGCATTTTAGAAGAACTTGATTTTCACGATATTATCGTTTCGTTAAAGGCGTCCGACGTACGCCTCGCCATTGAAGCGTACGAAAAAGCGGCGCGCACGTTCGACTACCCGCTCCATGTCGGCATCACCGAAGCGGGAACGCTTTTTTCCGGCACGATCAAAAGCGCGGTTGGACTCGGCGCCATTTTAAGCAAAGGCATCGGCAATACGATCCGCGTTTCGTTAAGCGCCGACCCGGTTGAAGAGGTAAAAGTGGCGCGCGAAATTTTAAAAACGTTCGGACTCGCTTCCAATGCGGCGACGCTCATTTCCTGCCCGACGTGCGGGCGGATTGAGATCGATTTGATTCGCATCGCCAACGAAATCGAAGACTATATCGCCAAAATTCAAGCGCCGATCAAAGTCGCTGTGCTCGGATGCGCCGTCAATGGACCAGGGGAAGCACGGGAAGCCGACATCGGCATTGCCGGCGCCCGTGGCGAAGGCTTGTTGTTCCGCCACGGCAAAATCGTCCGAAAAGTACCCGAAGAGCAAATGGTGGAAGAGCTGAAAAAAGAAATCGACAAGCTGGCGGAAGAATACTTTGCAAAGCAAAAGGAAAACAAAGCCGCTCTGAAAGGCAACGCCGCCCAATGAGCGGAAGGTTCCTGCACAACGAGAAAGGGCGTCCCCGCTTGGGGACACCCTCGCTTTTTACGTATAAAACGGCATAATAAACAGGCGGACGAGAATAGCGATGACGCCGATGCCGATGGCCCACGCACCGAGCGTCTCTGCGCCGCGCCGGCGCGCGATAAACCCGACAATAATGCCGGCCGCCCCTAACAAAATCGGCCAAATAAACAAGGCGATGATGGACAGGGCCAAAGCGAGCCAGCCGAGCCCGGCGCCGTCCGCGCGTTCTTCGTCCCGTTCGTCGCCGCGGCGAATCGGTTCAGCGACTTCCGCCGCTGTTTCTTCCATAAAATTGCGTTCTGGTTCCTCTTTTCCGATCGATTGCACGTAACTTCCGTTATACGTGCGCTCGCGGTCGTCTGCCATATGCTTCCCTCGCTTTCCTAAAGTAAGAAGCATTATTAGTATGAGAAACCGGCGTTATTTTATCAGTGTGAATATTTTCTAACAGGAGGATGAAGCGGTGAAAAAACGGCTTGGCATCGACATTGACGGCACGGTGACATGTCCGAGCACGTTCATTCCGTATTTAAACGAAGCATTCGGCAAAGAGCTCGCATTAAACGACATTACGCAATACAATTTGGCGCCGTTATACGGCGTGGCGGAGGAAGAAATGGACCGCTGGCTTGAGGAAAACGAAGCGGATATTTATGAGAGGGCTCCGCTTGCCCGCTATGCGCTTGAGGTGATTGACAGCTGGAAAGACAAATACGAGCTGTATTACATCAGCGCCCGTGGCCGCCATTTGTACGATCTCACCGAGCGCTGGTTCCGGCGGCACGGCGTCCATTACCACCATATTGATCTGATTGGGTCGCACGACAAAATCGCCGCCGTCCGCCAATATAAGCTGTCGGCCTTCTTTGAAGACAAGTACGATAATGCCTGCGAAATCGCCGAAACATGCGGCATTCCCGTCATTTTGTTTGACACTCCGTACAACCAAGGCCCGCTCCCCGAAAACGTCATCCGCGTCAATAACTGGCTTGAAGCAAAGCGAGAAATCGAACAGCGCCTCCGGCCATAAACAAGGGGCTGATCCAAAACGCGAATGCGTTTTGGGATCAGCCCCTCTGTTGACATTGCGGACATGTGCCGTAAATTTCAAACTTATGGTCCGTGATCTCATACCCATCGAGCTGCGCCGCAAGCCCATCCATCGGACAAGCGTCAATCTTCTTCGTTTTTCCGCACTGGATGCAAATGAAATGATGGTGGTGGCGGCGGGCGCCGCAGGCAAAACGGAAATGTTTCTCCCCGGAAAGCTCGGTCATTTCCAAAATGCCAAGCAGCGCAAAGAGCGACAAATTGCGGTACACGGTATCAACGCTCAAGCCCGGATAGACGGGACGGAGCGCTTCAAGCACGTCTTTGGCCGTCAAGTATTTGTCGCTTTCGGCAAACAACTCAAGCATTTGTCTCCGTTTTTCCGTATATTTAAATCCTTTCTCTTTCATCAACTGCAACGCTTCGTCGATATTCATCGCTGCCGCCCCCTTTTCCATCTGAGTGCGAAAAGCAAAATGACAACCGCTGCGATGACGATCGTTCCACCCGGCGCCCAGTCTAGCTCATACGCCGCCCAAAGCCCGGCGATGACGGCCAGCTCCCCGAACAAAATCGAAAGCCCGATCATCTGTTTAAAACTTTTGGCGATGCGGATGCTCGCCGCCACCGGCAGCGTCATGAGCGACGAGATGAGGAGCACGCCGACGATGCGCATCGATGCAGCAATGACGAGCGCAACAAGCACAATAAACAAAAAATGGATCAATGTGGTGCGAACGCCGGAGACACGGGCGTATTCCTCGTCAAAGGAAAGAAGAAACAGCTCTTTGTAAAACGTCAAAATCACTATCGCGGCAGCTGCGGCGACAGCAAACGCTGTCCAAACGTCAGCACGGCTGACGGCGCTGACGCTGCCGAATAAATACGAAAACAAATCGGTCGTAAACCCGTTGGCCATCGAAATGAAAATGACGCTCAAGCCAAGACCGGACGACAACACGATTGGAATCGCAAGCTCTTCATAATGCCGATACACAGCGCGCAGCTTTTCGATAAACAGCGACCCGACGACGGAAAACCCCATTCCGATGTAAAGCGGGTTCCAGCTCGCGGCCGCCGGCGCCGATGAACTGAGCAAGAGCCCGGCGGCAATGCCCGCAAGCGTCACATGACTCAATGCATCAGCGATGAGCGACAGCCGCCGAACGACAATAAAAACGCCGAGCAATGGCGCCGTAAAACCGGTCAAAACGCCGGCAACAAACGCATTGCGCAAAAATTCGTATTGCCAAATGGCTTCCCACACGTGTCATTCCTCCACCGTCACCGTTTCATTCCGCTCGTTCATGCTCGTGAGAGAGAACGTGGAGCGGATGGCCATAAAACTGCGAAATCGCCTCGTTGCCAAGATGTTCGAACTCTTCCGCCTTTCCATGGAAATAGAGGCGCTTGTTCAAACAGGCGATATCGGTCACCCGGTCCGTGATCGTCCCGATGTCATGCGTCACTAAGATAAGCGTTAAGCCGCGGCGGTTCAAGTCGCCGAGCAGTTCGTAAAATTCATGCACATGGCGCGCATCCACGCCGACCGTCGGCTCGTCTAAAATGAGCAAATCCGGCTTGCTCGCCAGTGCGCGGGCGATAAATACCCGTTGTTGCTGGCCGCCGGACAGCTCCGCGATATTGCGCTTTGCCAGGCCGCTCAACCCAACGGCCGCGAGCGCCGCTTCGACCGCACGGCGGTCTTCGTGTGTCAGCGGCCGAAATAAGCCGCGTTTGGCCGCCAACCCACTCGCCGCCACTTCCTCAACCGTCGCCGGAAAGCTGCGGTTGAAGCTGTTCGCTTTTTGCGACACGAAACCGATTCGATGCCATTCGCGAAACGATTCAATCGGCTCGCCGAACAAAAAAATGCGGCCGCTGTTCGGTTTTAACAAGCCGAGCACACATTTGAGCAGCGTCGATTTTCCCGAGCCGTTCGGGCCGACCAATCCTAAAAATGCCCCTTTCGGCACCGTTAAACTAACATGCTCAAGCACGTTCTCGTTTTCATAGCGGAACGACACATCCTCAATTTGCACAACAAGCCCATTTTCCATGGCGGTTCTCCCTTGCTAATTCAGAATCATTCCGATTTGCTTCACTATGCAAGTATACCCCACCATCCGCGTTTTGTAAACCTCAATGAATCGCTGATTTAAAGCGGGCGCCGCGCACTTCATGCGTCGGCATAATGGTGATGAACGCATCCGGGTCGATTTCATTGACGATCGATTTTAGTTTTGTCACTTCCAAGCGCGTGACGACTGCATAAATGATTTCCTTTTGCTCGTCCGTATATCCGCCTTTGCCGAGCAATTTCGTCGTCCCGCGGCCGAGCCGGTGCAAAATGGCGTCGGAAATTTCCTCATAATGATCGGTCACAATAAAGGCCGCCCGCGTCTCGTCAAGCCCTTCAATGACCGCATCGATCGTTTTTGAGGCGATGTAGTACGTCATCACCGAATACATGGCTGGCTCGAGGCCAAACACAAACGCCGCCCAGCCAAAAATAAAAACGTTGACAAACATGACAAACTCGCCGACCGAAAACGGGATTCTTTTCGTCATCAAAATCCCCAAAATTTCCGTCCCATCGAGCGATCCGCCATGACGGATGACCAATCCGACGCCAAGACCGAGCGACAACCCGCCAAAAACGGTGGCTAAAATCGGCTCGGTCGTCAGCGGGGAAAGATGGTGAAACAGCCGTTCGGTGACGCCGAGGATCACGACGCCTAAAATCGTTGACAGCATGAACGTTTTTCCGATTTGCTTGTAGCCGAAATACATGAACGGGGCGTTTAAGAGGATGACGAGCGTGGCGAAATTGAACAGCCGCCATTCGTCCGGAGTCAAGTAGTCCAGAATCAGCGATATGCCAATGATGCCGCCGTCGATCATTTTGTTCGGAACGAGCAGCCGCTCGATGGCAAACGCCGCCAAAGAGGCGCCGATGGCGATCATCAACACCCGATACAACACATGGCCTAGCGGTTCTTTTTTATGCTGTTTTGACGCCAAACTACCACCCTTTCCCTTTTTGTTTTTTCTATTATACCATACACGCCTTTTCCATTCACGTCATATGATGGAACAGAAGCAAGGAGGCGGCTGCGATGAACATTTACCAACAGCTTGTCAAGCAAAAATTAAAAACGATCACCCCGGAAGAACTCGTTGCGTACAGCCGAGAGTACGGCTTGCCCATCACGACAAGCCAAGCGAAACAAATTCTTCATCTCGCCCGGACGAACGACATTAACGTCTTTGACCCCGAGGAGCGGAAAAAATGGGTGCGAGAGTTAGCGAAAATCACCTCGCCGGACATCGCTCGAAAAGCGAACGAGCTATTTTTGAAATTCGTGCAAAAAAAATAAAAGGGCGCATAGCCCTTTTCTCATTCCGCCCCAGCGTTGATTTTTTCAAGCAACTGGTCATCGAACGACTGCGCCCGCAGCATGGCGATTTCGTGCTTGTACGGTGGTTTTTTGTTGTGTTTGTCCTCGCCCACGTATGGGGTTTCTAAAATTTTCGGAATATCCTCAAGCTGCGGGTGATGGACGATATAGTTGAGCGCAGCAAACCCGATATGGCCGAAACCGATGTTTTCATGGCGGTCTTTCCGGCTGCCGCGCGGGTTTTTGCTGTCGTTGATGTGCAGTACTTTCAGCCGCCCGAGACCGATGATCCGGTCAAACTCCTCAAGGACGCCGTCAAAATCGTTGACGATGTCATAGCCGGCGTCATGCGTATGGCATGTATCAAAGCAAACGGACAGCTTATCATTATAGGCGACGCCGTCGATAATGTACGCGAGCTCCTCAAACGTCCGCCCGCATTCCGACCCTTTGCCGGCCATCGTTTCTAGGGCGATTTGCACGTTCTGTTCGCGCGTCAACACTTCATTCAGTCCACGAATAATTTGGCGAAGTCCGGCTTCCACCCCTGCGCCGACGTGAGCGCCTGGATGGAGCACAAGCTGTTTGGCTCCAATGGCTTCCGTCCGCTCGATTTCCGCGCGCAAAAAGTCGACGCCTAGCGAAAACGTATCGAGATTGGTCGTATTGCCGATATTGATGATATACGGGGCGTGGACGACAATCTCTTCGATGCCGTGCGCTTGCATATGCTGGCGCCCGGCTTCGATGTTGAGCTCTTCAATCGACTTGCGCTTTGTGTTTTGCGGCGCCCCGGTGTAAATCATAAACGTGTTCGCTCCGTAGGAGGCCGCTTCCTCGCTGGCGGCCAGCAGCATTTTCTTTCCGCTCATGGAAACATGTGAACCGATTTTTAACATGTTCTTCTCTCCCTTTTCTTTGCGTTAAAGGCGGACGGCTATTATGATTTTTTGAAGCGGCCAAGCCGCTTTTTCTTCTTCTCCAGCTCCGCGCGCAACTTTTTTTTGTAGCCCGGCTTCACCTGCTTCGTTTTTTTCAGTTTGGCGAAAAGCAGCGCCAGTTCGTCATCCTTTTCGCCCGCCCGCTTGCTCCGCCGGTTCCACGGCGGCAGCTCCTTCCATTCGCCGCGCACGAAATCACGGTGGACAAACGAAATTCCCATTTTTTCCAACCGAGCAATCGCATCTTGGTCAGACGGCTCGTAAATCGTCGCCGCAATGCCGCTATAGCCAGCGCGCGCCGTCCGTCCGGCCCGGTGAATATAAAACTGCAGATCATCAGGCAACTCGTAGTTGATGACATGACTGACGCCTTCAATATCGATGCCGCGCGCCGCCAAATCGGTCGCGACGACATATTGAAACTCCAAATCGCGGATAAGATTCATCATCTTTCTCCGCTCGCGCGGCGTCAAATCGCCGTGCAGCACGCCGACTTTCAACCCTTGCTCAGCGAGACGGTCGGCGACCTCGTCAGCCATTTTCCTTGTGTTGACAAATACGATGGCCAAATACGGGTTGTAGCTGAGGAGCACATCACGGAGCAGTTTTGTTTTCTCGCGTCCACGCAGCGGGATGAGCACATGTTCGATGTTTTCGTTCGCCGTCCGCTTCGGGTCGACGTGGACAAAGGTCGGGTTTTCCATATATTTTTTCAAAAACGGCTTCAGCTTTTCCGGAATCGTCGCTGAAAAGACGAGCATTTGCAAGTCTTTCGGCATCCGGGCGGCGATTTGGTCGACATCAGTGATAAAGCCCATATCGAGCATCAAGTCAGCTTCATCGACGACAAGGATGTGGGCCGTATGCACATCAAGCGCCTGCTCGCGAATGAAATCGTTGATGCGCCCCGGCGTGCCGATGACAATATGCGGCTGCACGTTGAGCTTTTCGAGCGCTTTTTGCTTATCCGTCCCGCCGATCAAGCAACGGGCGACGATCATCCGATCTTTCGGGCAAAACTTCGTAATTTTCAGCGTTTCGTGATAAATTTGCGTCGCTAACTCGCGCGTCGGCGCCGTGATGACGGCTTGCACTTCGGCGCGTTCCGGCTTGATTTTTTCAATGATCGGCAATAAGTACGCATGTGTTTTTCCCGTTCCGGTTTGCGATTGGCCGACCATGCTTTCGCCGCGCAGCGCCCCCGGAATGATGCGCTCTTGAATTTCCGTCGGTTTATAAAAACGAAGCGTCTTGATCGCTTCGATGATAAACGGCTGAAATGAAAAACGAGTGAACTGCGTTTCTGTCATCAAGCACCACTCCCTTCTATGAAATAAATGCAACTGGAAGGTTTCCCATCTCGTTGGCCCAAAAGCGTGCCGTCTATTTTTCCGACTGTCGGCGGCAAGCTTTGACGCGACGGAAGACGGAACAACCAACCGTTTCACAAATCCATGCATCGGTCTGGAAGCGGTATGGTTCGATCACCCGACAGTCGATCAAATACTGGCTGGCTCCATAAAAAAGCGTAAACGTGAACATTTTAAATGGCATATGGGCACCGCTTCGTCCGCTTCATCATTATAGCGAATCGCTGCCCCCTGCCGCAACTAAAGACGATCCTGCAACAAACCTTTCCCGCCTTGCCCGCATATTGTAGAAAGGAGGACATTCGTTCATCCGCACGACCGAAAGGAGGAAGCTGCTATGAGATACAGTCGGCCCCCGATGATGCCTTCTCCGTTTGCCGGAAGGCCGCCATCCCCGTTCGCCCGCATGCCGGCGCCGCCTTTTGGCCCCAGCGGCCCCGGCGGCTTCTTGGCCCGCTTGTTTTCGCGCGGGCAGCCGCCGGCTGCTGCATCGTCTCCGTGGGGGCTGCCGTTGCTGTCCAACGCCGCTAACACCGCCGCATCCAACACGGGCGGCGGCTTGGTTGGCATGTTAAACAACGTGCAAAAAATGCTTGGCATCGCACAAAACGTCATGCCGATGGTGCAACAGTATGGACCGCTCATCCGCAATCTTCCGGCGATGATCCGCATTTTCCGCGAGTTGAAACCGGCCGATGAAGGGGAAGGCGAAACAACGTCGGAAAGCGCACCGGCCAACGAAACGAAACAAAAGCCGGCCGCCAAGGCGCCAAAAAAACGCTCCGTTCCGCAGGCAAAGCGCGAAGAGTCGCAAGAAAAAGAAGCACCGGCCGCCCCGAAGCCTTCCAAGCCGAAACTGTATATCTAGTTTCTTTCCCCGCCCTAGCGCACCCGCTGTTTAGGGCGGTTATTCTTTGTCTTCTCCCCGGTGCTCCGATATAATGGAAGGTGAACAACCGCCGCACAACCGGCGGCAGGGAGGGAATATGATGGAAGTGATTAAAATTACCCCGCGCGGGTATTGCTACGGGGTGGTCGATGCAATGGTCATCGCCCGCAACGCGGCGTTGGACCCATCTTTGCCGCGTCCGATTTACATTCTCGGCATGATCGTCCATAATAAGCACGTCACGGACGCGTTTGCCGAAGAAGGCATCATCACGCTCGATGGAGAAAATCGTTTGGAAATTTTGGAAAAAATCGACCAGGGCACCGTCATTTTCACCGCCCACGGCGTCTCACCGGAAGTAAAAAAACGAGCGCTCGAAAAGGGACTTGTCACGATTGATGCGACATGCCCCGATGTGACAAAAACGCATCGGCTCATCGAACAAAAGCTCGCCGATGGCTACGATATCATCTATATCGGCAAAAAAGGACATCCGGAACCGGAAGGAGCGGTCGGCATCAATCCGGAAAGAATCCATCTTGTGGAAACCATTGATGATGTCGAACGGCTGTCCATTCACAATGAGCGCATCATGGTGACGAACCAAACGACGATGAGCCAATGGGACGTCGCCGACATCATGGCGAAAGTGAAAGAAAAATACCCGCACGTGGAAATGAAAAAAGAGCCGAAAA
>NZ_AYSF01000111.1:0-92619 GCF_000498995.1 Geobacillus thermopakistaniensis | reverse complement strand
CCGCCTCGCCCAAGTATCGGAAGAGATCGCCGGCACGAAGGCGTATCGCGTCGCTGATGTGACGGAAATCGACATCAACTGGATTAAAGATGCGAAAAAAGTCGCTGTCACCGCCGGCGCTTCCACCCCGACGCCGATTACGAAAGAAGTGATCGACTTTTTGGAGCAGTTTGACCCGAACGACCCATCGACATGGAAGAGGGAACGGAAAGTGCCGCTGCAAAAAATCTTGCCGAAAGTGAAAACAAAGAAAGAAGAGTGACGGTTGTTTCATCCATAAAGAGAGGCTGTCTTGGACAAACGGTTGAACCGCTCATCCAGGACAGCCTTTTTCGTTGGCCGTTCATACGAACTGAAACGGATCAGTATGGACGCTGGAAGCAACCACTTCTGCCTCCCATTGACGTTTCGAGAGCTCAGTGATTAAGTATCGGGCTACGCCTTCTTTCATGATTTTTTCTACATTATGTCCCGGATCAATGATGTGAAGGCCGAGCGCTTGGGCGTCATGGGCGGTGTGGTAATACACATCCCCTGTCACGTATACGTCCGCCCCGGCCGATGCGGCGGCAGCGACAAACTTATTCCCATCCCCGCCAATCACCGCGACCGTTTGCACGAGATCATCCAGCCGGCCAACGACGCGCACCGCCGGAACGGAAAACGCCGTTTTCACCTGCTCGGCAAAAGCGCCAAGCGTCACCGGCTGCGGCAGCCGGCCAATGCGCCCGAGCCCGAAGCGGCGGCCTTCATTGTCAAGCGGATAGATATCATAGGCCACTTCCTCATACGGATGAACAGCCANTTTTCGGCCCAATTTTCACCGGCTGCGGCAGCCGGCCAATGCGCCCGAGCCCGAAGCGGCGGCCTTCATTGTCAAGCGGATAGATATCATAGGCCACTTCCTCATACGGATGAACAGCCAGCATCGCCTGAATCGCTTCCCGTTCAAGAGAGGCCGGCACGATCGTTTCGATGCGCACTTCCTCAACTTCCTCGAGCCGCCCTTGCTCGCCGATGAACGGCCGCGCCCCTTCGTGCGGCAAAAACGTGCCGACGCCGCGGCTGTTGAACGTGCAATGGCTGTAGCGGCCGATATGCCCGGCGCCGGCATCGCCTAAGGCCTTCCGCACCACCTCAGCATGCGTCACCGGCACATAAACAACGAGCTTTTTCAACGGTTCGATATACGTCGGCACAAGCACAGCCGTATCGTTTAAGCCGAGCGCCTCGGCAAGCCAATCGTTCAGACCGCCATCGGCCACATCTAAATTCGTATGGGCGGCGTACACCGCAATGTCATGCTTGATGCACGCGGCGATCATCCGCCCGTGCCCATCATCAGTCAGCAATTGCTTCAGCGGGCGGTACAGCGGCGGGTGGTGGGCGATGATTAAATCCACTTGCTGATCGATCGCTTCGACAACGACATCTTCGAGCACATCAAGAGCGATCATCACTTTTTTGACCGGCTTGTTTAGCGTCCCGATTTGCAGACCGATCCGATCCCCTTCCATCGCCAACTGTTTCGGAGCAAGCTGCTCAAGAAGCTGAATGATTTCATAGCCGTACGGAACGCGGCTCATAACAACGCCTCCTCCACCAATTGAACTTTTCTCTCCAGTTCACGCTTTTTCCGCTCAGCCGCTTCACTTTGCCCTTTGGCCGTCAAATCAGCGATGATCCGTTTCCAATTTTCAATCTCGCGCTTCCACTTTTCGCGGAACACCTCGCTGTTTTCCCGGCGCAAAAACGGTCCAAGGAGCAGCTCCGCCTCAAGATGTCGGTAAGGCCGTCGGGGGGCGCCAGGCTCGGCGACGAGTACTTCATAAATTTGCCCATCTTCTTTCAAAATGCGCTCAGCCACGAGCTCCCACCCATGATCAAGAAGCCAACGGCGAACAAGTTCCGCACCGATGTTCGGTTGCAAAATGAGCCGTTTGACACCGGCAAGCTTTTCCTTTCCGTCGCCCAAAATGCGGGCGATAAGCGCCCCACCCATGCCGGCGATCGTGATGCAGTCCGCCTCCCCCGGGGCAAGGACCGAAAGCCCATCCCCTTTGCGCACGGAAATGAGATGAGAAAGCCCGGACTTCTCGACTTGCTGCTGCGCTAGGCGGAACGGTCCGTCCGCCACCTCGCCGGCAATGGCTTTTGATGCGCAGCCGTGCAAGCAGGCATAGCAAGGCAAATACGCATGATCCGACCCGATGTCAGCAAGCACCGCCCCTTTTGGAATGAATGAGGCGACCGTTTCCAGCCGTTTCGACAGGCGAAATTCGTTCATAGCACCGCAATGGCAACCAACCTTCCGCCACCTGCAGCGCGAAGGCGGTTCGCCTTCCCCTCCTTTCCTCTCCAACACCGCGCGCCTCTATTGTACTAAACAAAACATCCCCTTGCCAAAAAGCAAAGGGATGTTCACCATCCATTATTTTAAACCGGCGAGCCATTTCGCCATGGCATCGGCTTTATCCGCCGGCACAAGCCCTGGCGGCATGTTGCCGCGCCCGTGTTGGATGACGTCTTTAATTTGGTCCATCGACAGCCGTTGCCCGACCCCTTTCAACGATGGACCGACGCCGCCTTCATAGTTTTGGCCGTGACAGCCAGAACACGTTTGTTGGTAAAACTGTTCTGGGTTGAATTCGGCCGTTTGTTCCGTTTTTTCGCCGCCTTTTTTCTCTTTGGCCATTTCCTTCGCATCGCCTAGCCCTTTAAACGACAAGACGAACGTCAGCACAATCCCGAATGCCATGATGATGAAAAACGGGATGAGCGGATTGCGGTTCATCTCTTTTACCTCCCTTATGTATAATGAAGAACGCTGCAAACAATTTTATTTTACTGTAAATAATGGACAAGGAAAAGCCCTAAGTTGCCGAAAAGGCAACAACACGCCTCAGCGCCACCAGATGGCGGCGGTTACAAGCAACGCCCCGCTGACAGCGGCGAGCGAAAAGTAGCGAAGGTGAAGCAGGCGGCCGACAACAAACCAGAGAACACAGTTTCCGAGCACGACAGCTACTAGCGCACCCGTTTGCCTGGGAAAATACCGATCAACCTCAAGAATGGATGCCATAAGCAAAATCCAGGCGCTTCCGATGAGCGGAAAGTGAAGGAGCTCTCGCTTGTTCCGCCACCGCCAACAAAAGAACAAGCAGGCAGCCAAAAATAGGGCGAAAAGGAGCGTTTGCAAAACGAATGACAATTCAGTAAAATAAATGACAAGAGCAGCGGCTGGAAGCAATAAACAGAGACCAGCGGCGAGCGAGCTGCGCCACCGTCGTCCGTGCGAACGGGCGTCTCCTTCCGTGTACAACGCGAGCAAATAGTCGCAATAATGTTCCGGCAGAAGGCGCGAACGTTTCCAATATTCGATTTCTTGGATGATCGTTTCCCGTCGTTGCCGATTCATAGATAGACCACCTTTCCCATAAAGAAAGAAAAAATAGTTTACTTCCGAAGAAGTAAACTATCGAACAAACCGGTCACTCTAAAAAGTCTTTCAGCCGTTTGCTGCGGCTTGGATGGCGCAGCTTGCGCAACGCTTTGGCTTCAATTTGACGGATGCGTTCGCGCGTCACGCCGAACACTTTGCCGACTTCTTCGAGCGTCCGCGTCCGTCCGTCGTCAAGCCCGAAGCGGAGACGCAGCACATTTTCCTCGCGATCCGTCAGCGTATCAAGCACATCTTCGAGCTGCTCTTTCAACAGCTCGTAAGCAGCGTGCTCGGATGGCGATGTCGCGTCTTGGTCTTCGATGAAATCGCCAAGATGCGAGTCATCTTCCTCGCCGATCGGCGTCTCGAGCGACACCGGTTCTTGGGCGATTTTCAAAATTTCCCGCACTTTTTCCGGTGTCAAATCCATTTCCTCGGCGATTTCTTCCGGCGTTGGTTCGCGCCCGAGGTCTTGGAGCAATTGCCGTTGGACGCGGATCAGTTTATTGATCGTTTCGACCATATGAACCGGGATGCGGATCGTCCGCGCCTGATCGGCGATCGCCCTTGTGATGGCTTGGCGGATCCACCACGTCGCGTACGTGCTGAACTTGTAGCCTTTCCGATAGTCAAACTTTTCGACCGCCTTGATCAGCCCCATGTTCCCTTCTTGAATCAAATCAAGAAAGAGCATGCCGCGGCCGACATACCGTTTGGCGATGCTGACGACGAGGCGGAGGTTCGCTTCCGTCAGCCGGCGTTTCGCTTCTTCATCGCCTTGCTCGATCCGTTTCGCCAGCTCGATTTCTTCTTCCGCCGACAACAGCGGCACGCGGCCGATCTCCTTCAAGTACATGCGCACCGGGTCATTGATTTTGACGCCGGGAGGAACGGACAAGTCATTTAAGTCGAATTCTTCCTCTTTGGCCAAGTCGTCGATGTCCGGATCGGCCTCAAGGTCGGATTCGCTGATCACTTCAATGCCCTGCTCAGCGAGGTATTCATAATACTCATCCATCTGGTCGGAGTCCAAATCAAAGCCAGACAACCGCTCAGCGATTTCCTCATAGGTGAGGATCCCCCGCTTTTTGCCGAGCTCAGCGAGTTGCTCTTTCACTTGTTCAAGCGATTCGCCGGCAGCTTCAGCCTGCTTTGATTGGGCTGGTTTTTCAGCCATTTCATTACCTCCTTTAAAAACTCATACCACCATGTTATGAAGAAGATAACATTTTTTTCATCTCAATCATCTCTTTCGCGATGCGGGCGGCCGTCAAAAAGTCTTTTCTTCGCTCCGCTTCCGTCTTTTCTTGCTCTTTTTCCTTTAGCATTAACCATTTCGGGTGATTCAACACATGCCGGATGCAATCGGCAAGCTCCCGATCGGAAACGTCGTCTGCGACCAACAAAAGCGACAGCTCGCTCGCCAGCGTCCGCAACTCGCCGGGAAGCCGAGACATGAGCGCGCTGGGGTCGGCTTCATGCCCCTCTTCGTAAAAGGCGTAAATGTAAGCAGCCAACGCCCGATGCTCTTCGATATTAAATCGGCCGCCGACCTGCTCCTGAACGATGAACGCCACATCGCGGCTCCGCATCATATGGGCAAGCAGCAACCGCTCGGCATTTTGAAAGGCCGGAAGCAATTTTTTCGTCAATGCCGGCCGGACCGGTTTTCCGCCGTCATTCACCTGCGGCTTTGGCTGTTCCGGCTTGGAGCGGGACAACTGTTCGTAAAGCGCGGAGAGCGACAACGAAAACTCATCCGCAAGCTGGCGCATATAATAATCTTTTTCCACCGGGCTCGACAGCTTGCTGATTTCTCGGAGCGCTTCCTCGATATAACGGAGCCGGTCGCCTTCTTCCTGCAAATTTTTTCCCCGCCGCAAACGATCCATTTTAAACGCCATGAGCGGCCGGGCGGCGGCGATCTCTTCGGCAAAACGGTCGGCGCCGCAAGTGCGTATATATTCATCTGGATCCAGCCCGTCCGGGAGCAACGCTACCTTCACGCGGCACCCGAACGCGCTCAATTGTTCGGCGGCGCGCCAGGCGGCTTCCGTTCCGGCGCTGTCGCCGTCATAGCAAATCGTGACCGTTTCCGCATGGCGGCGCAAAATGCGTGCCTGCTCCTCGGTCAGCGACGTTCCCATCGTTGCCACCACATAGTCAACGCCGGCCTGCACGGCAGAGATGACATCGGCAAACCCTTCAACGAGCAGCGCCTCTTGACGCTTGCGGATTGACACGCGCGCCTCGTGAAAAAAATACAAAAGCGTGCCTTTGCGGAAAATCGGCGTTTCTGGGCTGTTCATGTACTTTGGTTGCCCGTCGCCGAGCAGACGGCCGGAAAAACCAACCGTCTCGCCGCGATGATCATGGATCGGAAACATAATCCGATTCCGGAAGCGGTCGACGTATCGCCCGTCTTCTTTTTTCACCAACAAGCCCGCCTTTTCCATCAACACCAACGGAAACGAACGGCTCTCCAGCAACCTGACGGCGGCATCAGGAACATCCGGCGCATAGCCGATTTCAAATCGGTCGATCGTTTCTTTTGTCCACCCGCGCACCTGCAAATAATCGAGCGCGGCTTGTCCTTCTTTTGTATGGACAAGCAAATGATGGTAAAATCGTTTCAACAACGTGTGTGCTTCGACCATCGCCTTCGCCTCGTCGGCCCGGCTGCCATCACTCCCGCGGCTGTCCAGCTCATAGGCGGACAAGTCGATCCCTGCTTTGGCCGCAAGACGTTTCGCCGCTTCCACAAACGGAATGCCTTCGATATCCATTAAAAACGTAAAGGCATTCCCCCCTGCCCCGCAGCCGAAGCAGTGGAAAATTTGCTTTTCTGGGGAAACGGAAAACGATGGCGTCTTTTCTCCATGAAACGGGCATAAGCCAAAATAGTTGCGGCCTTGCTTTTTCAACTGGACGTATTCGCCAATGACGTCAACGATGTCAACGCCGCGGCGGATGGCTTCAATCGTTTCCTCGGGAATGCGATGTCCCATACGAACAACCCCGTATCGTATTTATTCTCGGCAGCAAGCCGATTTTCCTTTCCATTTCGACAAATTTTTTCAAAACGTTCGTTTCGCCCCCTTGCCCGTAAAGTCGGCTGGCTTGATCATCCGCTTCCCGCCCCTCAGCCCGCCGTCTGGACAAAGATTCATCAGAGCGGTGCATCTCGAAGATGCGCTTCGGTATATTATATTTCAGCAAGAAAAAGAAAATTTCACTTTTTTCTTGATGATCTTATGCAGCAGATGACCGCGCTCTCAAAGCAAGGGTTGCTTTACACCTCCTATTATTCTACACCATCGCAAAAAAATCCTGCTTTTTTGCCGAATGATTGACAACTTTGTCGAAAATCTTTTTTTCGTTCTTCTTGACAAGCGGCTATAAATAGTTTACTCGTCTCATGGCCGCTCTAAACCTATATAGGTCATTTTTCTCGCAATTTTTTATTATAATATAAATCGCGGCAATATGCCATAAGAAAACGCACGACTCCAAATCAAGAAATCGTGCGGATGAGGCGAAGCTAGCGCTTCAACTTTTTCATAATGATGCTCGCCGTCTCTTCGACCGCCTTGTTCGTCACATCGATGACGTCGCAGCCGATTTTTTTCACGACTTCATCAAAATAAGCGAGCTCCTCTTTGATTCGATCCATATTGGCGTAAATCGCCTGGTCGTTCAGGCCGAGCGATTTCAGCCGCTCGCGGCGGATCGAAAGCAGTTTATCCGGACTGATTTTCAAGCCGAAGCATTTCCCCGGACCGACTCGAAACAGCTGCTCCGGCGGCTCGACCTCTGGAACGATCGGCACATTCGCCACTTTCAACCGCTTATGCGCCAAATATTGCGACAGCGGTGTTTTCGATGTGCGCGATACGCCGATGAGCACGATATCGGCGCGCAAAATGCCGCGCGGGTCGCGCCCGTCATCGTATTTGACGGCAAATTCGATCGCTTCAATCTTTTTGAAGTAATCTTCGTCAAGTACGCGCACTTGACCCGGCTCATATCTTGGCGTCAGCTGGAACAAATGGCTCATCTTTTCAATGAGCGGACCGATGATATCGTATGCGACGACCCCTTCGCGCGCCGCTTCGGCGAGCAAGAATTCCCGCATCTCCGGAACGACGAGCGTAAACGCGATAATGGCGCGGTTCATTTTCGCTAAAGCGACGACTTCAGCCAATGTCGTTTTATCTTCCACATACGGGACGCGTTTCACTTGAATCGGCGAGGCGTGAAACTGGCTGGCCGCCGCTTTGACGACAAGCTCGGCCGTTTCCCCGCCGGAATCGGATACGACGTAAACAAGGCGCTGGTTCATTCTTCTCCTCCTTTGTTTGGATTTAGTCCTCTTTGGCTAGCGACACGAATGCTTTCGTTATATTCGTTTTCGTAATACGGCCGATCACTTCATATCCTTTCTCCGTTTTGCGCACGACCGGCATGGCATCGATCTGTTTTTCAATCAGCTGTTCAGCCACGTCAATGAGCGGGTCGTCCTTGTAGCAAACGGCGATGTTCGGCATCCGCGTCATAATAATATTGACCGGGATCGCCGTCAGTTCCTGCTTGCCGAGGCTTGCGCGCAACAAATCTTTGCGCGACAAAACGCCCGCAAGCAACGACTCGTCATCGACGACAAACAGCGTGCCGACGTCCTCTAGAAACATTGTGACGATCGCATCATAGACGCTCACATTCTCATTGACGACAACCGGAATCGATTGGTAATCCTCGACTTTCATCTTTTTCATTTTATCGGCGAACAGCTGCTTGCCGGTTTTTCCCGTATAGAAATAGCCGACGCGCGGCCGCGCTTCCAAGTAGCCAGCCATCGTCAAGATGGCCAAATCCGGCCGCAGCGTCGCCCTCGTTAAGTTCAGTTTCTCAGCGATGCTTTCTCCGGTGATCGGCCCGTAGTCTTTCACAATTTGCAAAATCTGCTCTTGGCGTTTATTTAGTTCGATCGTCGTTCACCACCTTGCCAAAAAAGGTCCCACACGCTATCACTCTCATTTATATTATACTACACGCCCCATTCACAATGAAAATGATGCTCCTTGCCCTCCGTCGGGGCTGAGCTTGTCTTTCAGTTCACCGATTTGCTGCAAAAAACGCTTCGTCTTCAGCGACAGGCCGGCATATTCATCATAATAGGCGGACAATACGGCGCCCAGCTCCATCTTTGTGCTTTCTTTCACCGATATGGATCCAAGCCGAGCAAGATCGATATGAAAAAAGAGGCGCAACAGCCGGACGGAAGCCGAAGAGAGCGGGAACCGATGGGGATCGGACGCCTCGCAGCGATGGCAAAGGAAGCCCGCCTCCTTGACGGAAAACGAGAAGCGCCCCTCCGTCGCCCCGCAGCGGGCACAACGGTCCAGCACCGGCGGAATGCCAAGCACTGCAAGCATTTTCATTTCGTAAATGAACGTCAAAATCTCTAAATCGCGGCCTTCGCTCATATATTGTAGTGTCTGCAAAAGAAGCTCAAACAAGTACGGATTGCGCTTTTGCTCTTCCGTGCTTTTGTCGGTGAGCTCTACAATATACACCGCATAGGCGGCGGCAAACAAATCTTCGCGCAGCGCCCGCATCGAGTCGATGAGCTCTCCCTGGTGAAGAACGCCGACGCCGCGGCTGCGGCGGATGACATAATGGCCGTATGAGAGCGGCTGCGTAACAGCAGAAAGGCGGCTGCTTGGCTTTTTCGCTCCCCTTGCCATCGCAGCCACCTTTCCCCATTCTCGGGTAAACAATGTAACAATTTTATTTGTTTCGCCATAATCGACCGTCCGCATGACGATCGCTTCACACGTTTCGAACATCCCATCACCACCGCTTCTACCAACAACGATGCTACGAGATCGGCTGGTCGATTTCTTTCTGTTCAGCGTTTTGCTCTTCACCGCCAAACTGTTGCTCTCGTTCCAACTCTTTAAATAGGAGGTACGTGTCGATATTGCCTGTTTGGCTAAACAACTTCCACGTAAACTCAAGCATGGAATGACACCTCTTTCCGCCTGCAGGCATTGCGTATTGGTGGTTTACCTATAGGTTGGCTCAGGCAAAAACGGTTTATGTCGCGTAAAATTTTCTAACCGTCAATACTCGTCTTCACGGAACCCGAAATCACGCAGCTGCGAAAGGCGGTTGCGCCAGTCTTTTTGCACTTTGACCCACAGTTCCAAAAACACTCTTGACCCAAGCAGCGCTTCGATGTCAGCGCGCGCCCGCTGTCCGATTTCCTTCAGCATCCGGCCTTGCTTGCCGATGATGATTCCTTTTTGCGAATCGCGCTCCACAACGATCACCGCGCTAATATACACCGTTGGCGACCCTTCTCGCCGCTCGATGCGTTCGACGACGACAGCAATCGAGTGCGGAACTTCCTCGCGCGTTAAGTGAAGCGCTTTCTCGCGAATGAGCTCGGCGATGATAAACTGCTCCGGATGGTCAGTAATCTGGTCCGGCGGATAATATTGCGGCCCTTCCGGCAGCCGCTCTTTAATTTGCTCAAGCAGGCGGTCGACATTGTTCCCTTCAAGCGCCGAAATCGGCACGATTTCAGCAAACGGGTACAAATCTTTGTATCGGTCAATGAGCGGCAGCAATTCATCCGGATGGACGCGGTCGATCTTATTGATGACTAAAAACACCGGGGTGTCCACTTCTTTCAGCCGTTCGATGATGAACGCCTCACCGCGCCCAAATCCTTCCTCGGCATTGACCATAAACAAAATCAAATCCACTTCGCGAAGCGCATTGAGCGCCACTTTCATCATAAAGTCGCCGAGCTTATGCTTCGGTTTGTGCACCCCAGGCGTGTCGATAAAGATGATTTGCGCGTCATCGTCCGTGTACACGCCTTGAATCTTATTGCGCGTCGTTTGCGGTTTATCGCTCATAATCGCGATTTTTTGCCCGATGACGCGGTTTAAAAACGTCGACTTTCCTACGTTTGGTCTTCCGATAATGGCAACAAATCCTGATTTGTATCCTTCTTTACGCATGCAAATCCTCCGCTGAAAAAGCTTCTGGCAGCAATTCGCTGACTGTCATGACTTTCACATCGCCTTTGAGGTTGGCTAAAATGACTTTCATATCGCCGTGGCAAAGTTCGGCGATCACTTGGCGGCATGCGCCGCACGGCGGCACCGGGCGGGGAGTGTCGGCGATGACCGCAAGAGCAGTGAACTCCTTCTCCCCTTCCGAATATGCCTTAAACAACGCGGTCCGCTCCGCACAATTGCACACGCTGTAGGCGGCGTTTTCAATGTTGCAGCCGCGGTACACACTGCCGCCTTTCGTCAACAGCGCGGCGCCGACTGGAAACTTCGAGTACGGCACGTAGGCGAGTTCGCGCGCTTTTTTCGCTTCGACAATGAGCTGCTCAATCTCCACGAGTTGACTCTTCCTTTCCTGCAAGCAAACGCTGCTTTCTTTTATTTTACAAAAAAACGCCATCCATTTCATCATTTGAAATCAAAATGTAACAGAAAAATTCGAATTTTCTCTCTCATTCGTTTAGCGAAGATGCGGCCAAAACAGCAAAATGCCGATCACAACCGCAAATCCGGCCGCCGCGAGCACCGCCGCGGCAGCGATGTCTTTCGCCGCTTTCGCCAACGGATGAAACTCACCCGTCGCCAAATCGACGGCGCGCTCAATAGCCGTGTTGACAAGCTCAAGCGCAATGACCGTGCCGACCGCCATGAGCAGCACGATCCACTCCCAGCGCGACAGCCCAACGACCCACCCGGCGGCAAAGACGACAACAGCGGCCGCCAAGTGGAAGCGCAAATGAGCTTCCTCTTTCACCGCCGCCTTCATTCCCGCCCACGCCCAAGCAAACCGGTCTCGCTCTCGTTTGCCGCGCATTATCTTGTCAACCCGAACCTCGCCAAGATGTCTTCCTGCTTGGCGAACATGACGCGCTCTTCCTCTTCTGTCCCATGATCGTAACCAAGCAGGTGCAAGAAACCGTGCACAGCCAAAAACCCGAGCTCGCGCATGAACGAATGTCCATAGGCTGCCGCCTGCTCTTTTGCCTTCGGAATCGAAATGACGATATCGCCGAGCACCGGCGGCATATCAGCGCCGACGATGTGAACCTCTTCTTCCCCTTCCTCCTCAAGAGCAAACGAAAGCACATCGGTCGGCGCATCTTTGCCGCGATAGTCGCGATTCATCGCGCGGATGCGTTCGTTGTCCACAAATGTGACGCTCACCTCCGCCCCGTCCGGCACGTTTTCAAGGGCCGCCGCCTCGGCGAGCAGCCGCTCGATCGTCTCGATTTGCTCAGCGGTCACCTCGTTCGTTTCATCTAGAAAATCAATGTGAATGGTCATGCATGCTTCACCTTTTCCTTTCGTACTTCTGGGTATTCGATGCGCGAATGGAAGACGCCGTTTAAAGTCTCGCAAAGCGAACGGGCGACGAGTTCCAACTCCTTCAGCGTAATGTCGCACTCGTTCAGCTGGTTGTCCTGCAAGCGATCAGCGATGATCGACCGGACGATCTTCTCGATTTTTTCCTGCGACGGGTTGGATAGCGAGCGAACAGCCGCTTCGACGCTGTCGGCGATGTTGATGACCGCCGCTTCTTTCGTCTGCGGCTTCGGCCCGGGATAACGAAACTCCGCTTCCGAGACAAACTCGGTTTGCTCGCGCGCCTTATGATAAAAATACTTCAGCAGCGTCGTGCCGTGGTGCTGTTCGGCGATGTCGATGATCTCCTTCGGCAGCCGGTGCTTGCGCAGCAAAGCGACGCCGTCGGCGACATGGGCAATAATAATATTTTTGCTCAACTGCGGCGACAAATGGTCATGCGGATTGCCGCCTATTTGATTTTCGATGAAATAGCGCGGCCGCTTCGTCTTGCCGATGTCATGGTAGTAGCAGGCGACGCGCGCCAGCAAGCCGTCGGCGCCGATCGCCTCGCACGCCGCTTCGGCCAAATTGGCGACCATAATGCTATGATGGTACGTCCCCGGCGCTTCAGTGAGCAACTTGCGCAAGAGCGGATGGTTCGGATTGGACAGTTCAATGAGCCGAAGCGGCGACAAAATGCCAAACGCCGCCTCCAACACCGGCAAGAGACCGATCGTCAAAATGGCAGAAAAAACTCCTGAGGCCGCCGCCATCAGCACCAACAAGCCGATTTCCGTCGGCGAATAGCGGCCGTTTTTTAACAGCAACAGCGAAAAAAGCGAAACGATATTGACCGCGGCGACAAACACGCCGGCCCGCCAAATGTTCGCTTTCGCCAGCTCCTTTGGCAGACAAAACGTCCCGGCCAAGCCGCCGGCAAGAAAGTAAACAATCAACGACACTGACACCGCGCCGGCCGTTCCAATTTCCTCATTGAACAGCAAACTGCCGCACACTGCTCCGATGATGGTCGTCATCATCGCGAGCCGCTCTCCGAGCAAAATGCGGACGAGCATCGGCCCGAACGCCGCCGGCACAAGGTAACCGATGGAAACAGCGCCGCTAGATGGCAGAAGGCGAATGAGCGCCATTGTCGTCATCATCAACGTAAAAATGGCTGTATAAAGCGACAGCTTTTCATTCGTCGTTTCCGTCCGAAAATAGTAAATGAGCGGAGCAAGCAGCAACAAAACGAACACCAAAAGCCCAGCGGCGGTCCAAGACGGACGCCCGCTCTCAAGCAAGCCGACCAGCTCGAGCCGGCGGTAAACATCATTCGTGATAAACTGTCCTTCCTCGACGATCACTTGCCCTTGCAAAATTTTCACCGGCTTCACTTCATCCATCGCCTGCCGCCGTTTTTCTTCCGTCGCCGCCCGATCGTAGACGACGTTCGGAATGACCGCCTGTCGGCAAAGCTTCGCGACCGCCTCGCGAAGCGGCGGCGACAGCGCAGCGTATTCAAGCTCTTTGGCCGCTTCCGCCCGCGCCGTGTCAAGTTCCGCTTGGGAAATGCGCTCGCTCATGACGGCATGCACCGCGGTCAAGGCGGCTTCCTTCGCCGTCTTGAGCTCCTCCGGCGAGGCGGCAAGCAGCCGTTGCCATTCAGCGGCAGACAGATAGGCAAGCCATTCCGGCGGCAGCCGTTCCTCAAGTTTGGCGATCATATCGCCGAGCGGGCGGTCCGGCTCCGCCTCGCGCTGCACGCTTTCAATCGCGGCAAACAGCGAGGAAAGAAGGTCGACCCGGTTTTCGGCATATTCTTTTTTTAACGTATAGACATCCGCTACTTTCGCCGCCGCCTCTTCTTTCAGCTTGGCGGTCGCCTCTTTGTCCTCGACCGTCACCGGCGAACGGATCGTTTCCTTCGCGACGTCAAACAGGCGCAGCTCATACTGGCGCGGCTTCACTTGCCAATACAAAACGGCAAACAACAGAACAGCCAAAAGCAAAAACAGCCAAAAGCGGACAAAGCGGACTGTTTTTGTCCGCTCAAGAAAAAAACGAAACCTTCCCACCGGTTTTCCCCTCGCTTTGCAAGAAAAGACCGATCCCGTCGCTCTCGTTCTATAAGCCCGCCTCATCATAGGCGTCAATAATTTTCGCGACGAGCGGATGGCGAACGACATCCGACTGTTCCAAAAACACAAAGGCGATGCCGCCAATGGAGGCCAAAATGCGCTTGGCGACCGAAAGCCCCGATTCGACGCCCTTCGGCAAGTCGACTTGGGAAATATCGCCGGTAATGACCATCTTCGAGCCGAAGCCGAGCCGGGTCAAAAACATTTTCATTTGCGCTGGCGTCGTATTTTGCGCCTCGTCAAGAATGACGAACGCATCCTCCAGCGTCCGGCCGCGCATATAGGCGAGTGGGGCGATTTCAATCGTGCCGCGCTCAATCAACCGCTGCGTATACTCCGCTCCCAACACATCGTTTAAGGCATCATACAGCGGGCGCAAATACGGGTCAACCTTCTCTTTTAAGTCGCCTGGCAAAAAGCCGAGGCTTTCTCCGGCCTCAACGGCCGGACGAGTCAAAATGATGCGCTTGACGCTGCCGTTTTTTAACGCCTTGACCGCCATGACGACCGCCAAATACGTTTTTCCGGTGCCGGCTGGGCCGATGCCGAACGTCAAGTCATACTGTTCAATTGCTGCAACATAATAGCGCTGGCCCAACGTTTTGACGCGGATCGGCTTCCCTTTGGCGTTTTTTGTAATCTCCTCGTCGTACAGCTGAACAAGGCCGTCAAGCGCTCCTTTTTTTGCAAGCTGAATGGCGTAAAGAACGTCGCGCTCGCTGACCGCCGCCCCTTTGCGAATGACGATCAATAAATGGCGAAGCAATTCATCAACGAGCTGAACTTGCTGCGGCGTGCCGGAGACGTTAACCGTTTCCCCGCGCGTCACAATCGACACGCCGAGCTCTTCCTCGATCCGCTTTAAATGGATGTCATGGACGCCAAAGAGCGCCGCCGCTTCCTGCGGGTTTCGCACATGTTGGCTGATCGTAACGAACTGCTCTGACATTCTCAATCTCCTTGGACGATGGGTTGTGGTACAGCAATATTTTCGATGACTTCGTAATGCAATTCTACCCTTACTTTACCATTCTCTTTCGCCTGATGCAAAACTTTTTCGCTGCGAATGGCCGCCTCCTCCGGCAATTTCGCCCGCAGCTCGCGGCGGGCGATCTCTTTCGCTTCCGCGAACGCTTCTTCCCACGTGTAGCGCCGCTTCACTTCTTCCGCCTCGCGGATCGTGATGCGCTCGTAATAGAGCGGCAAGTCCCATTTCCAAAAACGAAACGGCCGTTTTTCTGTCTCAACGATGGTATGGGCAAACACCGGCTTCTTCCATCCCCAAACAGGAATCAAAAGGCGCCCGATTCCGACATAATGCCGTTCGGTGAACTTGCCGGTCAACACATGAAACGTCGTCTCAAGCGGCAGGACGACCGTAGACTTGTACCATGTTTCGCCAAACACTTTCCCTGACGCCGGCACAAACTTCGTCCTCCCTTCAGCGCCGATAATGCCAGAAACAAGCAGCTGGCCTTTTTGCACATAGTCGTTGACGGAAACGAGCGGTTGTCCCTCTTCAACGAACAAATCAGCGATGACCGCCTCTTTTTTTGCCACGAGATGACGCGGCGGAATCGGTTTTTTCGGCTCCGGAATCTCTTTTTCAACGACGCGGAAGTGAAGCGACGTCCCTTTCCACTCAACGCCGACCCACGTGATGTCCGGAACGCGTTCCGTCAGCTTTTTTTGCAACGTCTCCGGGTCATCAAGCAGAAACTGAAATGCGCCGCGCTCGACTCCCATTCGCTTTAACTCGCGGGCGATTTGATGCTCCGTCTCTGGAGCCGCCCCTTTGATTTCGATCTTCCAAACGATGTTCGAAAGCAAAAACACAATCGCTATAAAAAGGAGCAAGCCGAGCCAAAACCCGCTGTTCCGCCAGGCCTGCCGCCAAAAAAACGGCAGCCCGGTTCTCCCGACAAACGAAAGTTTGCATTCGCTTTGCCGGGCGACATGGCGCAGCCGTTTCACGTCGCTGAGCTTAATGAAAAACGTCGCGGTATCCGCGCTATGCTTTTTCACGTTCCAGACGGCAATCCCTTGGCGGACGCAGGCGTTGATCAACCGTTCGATCCCTTTCCCTCTCGCTTTGACCCGCACGCTGCCGGCGAGCGTGTCGACCCATTCGTTTTTCATCTCCGTTCCTCCTCGCTATTCATCTATATAAACGACTTGGCTGATTTTTCCTTCCAACAAAATTTCTTCCGGCAAAATCGTTTTAATCACAAACTGTTCGCCGCGGACAACGAGCTGTCCGTTCCGCAGCAAAAGGCGGAGCTCTTTATCGCTGAACGCGAGCAGCCCGCGGTGGTTTTCAATGTAAATATGTATGTGCCCAACCATCGTAATGCGGGGCAGATCCATCATAATGTCGGCGGGAAGTTCAAGCTTTTCCGCCATCCACCGCTTCATCTGCTGGCGCCATTTTTTCACCATCAAAAAGAACCCCCTTTCATCTCATATGTATGAGACAAAAGGGGGTTCTAGCACCGCTTTTCAAAAACAACGGGCCTGCCTGCCGGCAAGGCCCATTGCATTTATGACAGCTGTTGTTGGACAAGTTTGTTGACGAGCGAACCATCCGCTCTTCCTTTCACTTTCGGCATGATCGCGCCCATCACTTTTCCCATATCCGCTTTCGAAGAGGCGCCGACTTCCTTGATCGTCTGCTCGATCAATTCGCGCAGCTCGTCCTCTGTCAGCGGCGTTGGCATATACGATTGAACAATTTCAATTTCGGTTTTCACTTTTTCCACAAGATCTGAACGGCCAGCGTTTTCAAATTCTTGGAGGGAGTCTTTACGCTGTTTCAGTTCGCGAGAAAGAACCGTCAGCTCTTCGTCTTCCGAGAGCGGGCTTTTGCCGAGCTTGATCGCTTCGTTTTGCAGCGCCGCTTTCAGCATCCGGAGAACAGACAGTTTTTCTTTCTCCTTGTTTTTCATCGCCTGCTTCATATCGTCATTCAAACGATCGAGAAGACTCACCGATTATACACCCTCTTTAATGCATGCTCTTAGTGCTTGCGCTTTCTAGCCGCCTCAGATTTTTTCTTCCGTCTGACGCTTGGCTTTTCATAAAATTCGCGCTTTCTCACTTCTTGCAAAGTGCCCGTTTTCGAAACGGCACGCTTGAAGCGACGAAGAGCGTCGTCGATCGACTCATTTTTGCGAACGATCGTTTTGGACATCCTGCTTCCCTCCCTCCGAACAACAACCATTGCATATTGTACTTGTCAATTATAATACATGCTGACAGAAAAGGTCAATAAAAAAAAGCAGCGGCGGCCTGCTGGCCGCCTCTTCCCCGCGCTGAAAAAACGGTCATCACCCGCGGACAAGGCCCATACATATAGGGTGAAAGGGGAGTCGCCCATGGGGTCGTTTCTGATGCTGTTTGCCATTTACACCGCTTTGTTTCTTCTTGGCATGTTTATGATGAAAGCTGGGCTTTACACGTTGTCCGGCCATCGGTTAAAACGGTGGCTCATGCGCTTTACCGCCACGCCGCTGCAAGGATTTGCCGCCGGTTTGGCGACGACCGCTCTCCTGCAAAGCAGCTCAGCGGTGATGGTGATGACGGTCGGCCTTGTCGCCGCCGGCTACTTGTCGTTCCGCCAATCGATCGGCATCATTTTAGGCAGCAACATCGGCTCGACGGTCACGACCGAGCTGATGACGCTTGATATCGGCGATGGCGCCATCCCACTTCTTGTCAGCGGCGCGCTGCTTGTTTTTTTCGGCCGCCATCGCCTTGTTCTCGGCATCGGCATGACCACTGTCGGCCTCGCCGCTGTGCTGTTTGCCATGGACGGCTTTGGCAGCCTCGCTAAACCGCTTGCCGCCTATCCGTTCGTTGATGCATGGCTTAAAGAAACGAACCGATCCGTCGCTGTCGGCCTTCTTGTCGGCATCGTCCTCACCGCTCTCGTTCATTCGAGCGCGGCAACGATCGGCATCGCCATGGGATTTTTAAACGAACAGCTGTTGACGCTGTCCGCGGCGATTGCTCTGTTGCTTGGCGCCAACATCGGTACGTGCATCACCGGGCTTTTGGCTTCGATCGGCTCCAGCAAAGAGGCCCAGCTGACCGCCTACACCCATCTATGGCTGAACGTCGTCGGCGCCGCTTTGTTCGCCTTTTGGACCGAGCCGCTCGCCAGTTTTGCCGCCAGGCTCAGCCCAGCGCCTGATGTGCAGCTCGCTCATGTGAGCGTCTTGTTCAACGTCATTTGCTCAGTGGCTGCTCTTCCATTTGTCGGCGCCATCGAAAAGGTCATTCTGTTTTTGCATGACCGAAACCGGGCTTAGTAGTCAGCGCGGCCCGTCCCGCCGGTGACGATCGCCACCCCAGAGCTTGTGCCGATGCGCGTCGCGCCGGCGTTGATCATCGCCTCAGCGGTTTTCCAGTCACGGACGCCGCCTGATGCTTTGACGCCTGCTCTGTCGCCGACCGTTTTCCGCATCAGCGCCACATCCTCCACCGTCGCACCTCCGCCGGAAAACCCGGTCGACGTTTTCACATAATCAGCGCCGGCTTTCACTGCGAGCTGGCAGGCGCGCACTTTTTCCTCATCGGTCAAAAGCGCCGTTTCAACGATCACTTTGACAAGCGCCCTGCCAGCCGCCGCTTCGACAACCGCACGAATGTCGCGCTCGACAAGCTCGTCTTGCCCGCTTTTTAACGCGCCGATGTTGATCACCATGTCGACTTCGCGAGCGCCGTTTTCGATGGCGTTCGTTGTTTCAAACGCCTTTGTTTCCGGCGTCGTTGCCCCAAGTGGAAAGCCGATGACCGTGCAGACGCGGACATCCGTGCCGGAAAGCTCGCGCGCCGCCGTTTTCACCCACGTTGGGTTGACGCACACGGAAGCAAAGCCGTATTGCTTTGCTTCCGTGCACAGTTGCACGATTTGTTGTTCTGTCGCTTCCGGTTTGAGCAGCGTATGATCGATCATTTTCGCGATATTCATCGTCATTCGGAGAAACCCCTTTCTGCCATTTCCGTCAAGATGGAAAGTCTGACGTCTACCATCATACCATGCTCCCTCGACAAAAACTAGCCATCCGTATTGTCTCCGGAAAAAGACAGAAAAAACCCAGCAACTAGGCTGGGTTATGAGCTCCATTTGACCGAACGGGCCATTTCATCCGGCACAACGCGGACGAACTCTCCTTCATTGTACGGATAGCCGGCTTTCGTAATCTTCACTTTGACAAGTTCACCGACCATTTCCTCGGTTGCCGGGAAGCGGACTTTCAAATAGTTGTCTGTATAGCCGACGTACAAATCCGGCCGCTCTTTGTCGCGCTCTTCCGGAATGACTTCGAGCACTTGCCCTTCAAACCGGGAGGCGTACTCTTTCGCCAATTGGTCGGACAGAGCGATCAAGCGGCGGACGCGGTCATGCTTCGTTTCTTCATCGATTTGGTTCGGCATGCGCGCCGCCGGCGTGCCGGTCCGCTTCGAATAAGGAAAGACATGCAGTTCGGAAAACCGTTGTTCACGAATAAAATTGTACGTCTCCATAAATTCGTCTTCCGTCTCGCCTGGGAAGCCGACGATGACGTCAGAAGTCACCGCCAGCTCTGGAAACACTTCGCGCAGCCGGGCGAGCCGCTCCGCGTAAAATTCCACCGTATATTTGCGGCGCATCCGCTTGAGCACCGTATTCGACCCAGACTGGAGCGGAATGTGCAAATGGCGGACGATTTTCTCCGACCGCTTCAGCACATCAATCACTTCATCGGTGATTTGGCTCGCCTCAATCGACGAAATGCGGAGCCGCTTCAGCCCCGGCACTTGCTCGTCCAAATCGCGCAACAAGGACGCAAAGTTATAGTCTTTCAGATCGGTGCCATAGCCGCCTGTATGAATGCCGGTCAGAACGATTTCTTTATAGCCGGCGGCGACGAGCTGGCGCGCCTGGCGAATGATTTCCTGCGGATCGCGCGAGCGCATTAAGCCGCGCGCCCACGGGATGATGCAAAACGTGCAGAAGTTGTTGCACCCTTCTTGGATCTTAAGCGACGCCCGCGTCCGATCAGTGAATTCCGGCACATCCATCTCCTCAAAAACGCGCGTTTTCATAATGTTGTGAACAGCGTTGATCGGCTGGCGCTCGCGCTGGAATTGCTCGATGTAATCCAAAATTTTATGCCGGTCTTGCGTGCCGATGACAATATCAACGCCCGGAATGGCCATGACCTCAGCCGGCGATGTTTGCGCATAGCAGCCGGTCACGCAGACGACGGCGTCCGGATTGCGGCGCACCGCACGACGGATGACTTGACGGCTCTTTTTATCGCCGGTGTTCGTCACCGTGCACGTGTTGATCACATACACATCCGCACGGCTTTCAAACTCTTTTCGCTCGTAGCCGGCTTTTTTAAACAGCTGCCAAATCGCTTCGGTTTCGTAATGATTGACTTTGCAGCCTAGTGTATGAAAAGCCACTGTCGGCATCTTGTTCACCTCACTCTGCCCCCCGCTTAGGGATCAGCGGGACCGAACTTTTATAAGAAACAGCCAATGTTGCTCACTAAGCGCGCTCCGCTTCGCCGTTCGGCGCGCGCAGCTCCCATTCATAAGAGGCGGCGGAAAGCAAATAGAGCGGAGCTGTTTCGGTCCGCAAAATGCGCGGCCCAAGGCTGCAGGGCGAAAAGCCGTGCTGCCGAAGCTGTTCTGCTTCTTCCGGACTGAACCCGCCTTCTGGCCCGAAAACAGCCAGCAACGCGCCGCCCGGACGGAGGCGGGAAAGAAGCGCCGGAAGCGCGGCATGCCGGGCGTTTCGCGCCTCTTTTTCGTAGGCAAACAGCCGAACATCGACCGTTTGGCCAAAGGAGAGGAGCTCGACAAACGAAAGCGGCGCCCGCACGTCCGGCACCACCGTTCGTTCAGCCTGCTCAGCCGCTTCTTTCGCGATTTTTTTCCATCGCTCGACTTTTTTCTCCGCCTTTTTCGCGTCCCATTTCACGATCGACCGGGCGGCTTCGAACGGAAGAAAGCCGGCGGCGCCGAGCTCTGTTCCTTTTTGGATGACGAGCTCCCACTTTTCGCCTTTCGGCAGCCCTTGGGCGATGTAGATGCGCACCGGCAGCTCGCTTCGCTCCTCTTTCCATTGTACAATACGGGCTTGCACATGCTCATTGGCAATTTGTTCAATTTCACACACCGCCGTGCGCCCGTCTGGAAAGACGCAAATGATCCCGTCCCCCGGCTTCATGCGCATGACGCGGGCGATATGATGGGCATCATCGCCGCTGATCGCGACGATCCCGCCTTGTTGCGCCTGGCCGGAAACGAAATAGCGCTGCACAGCCATCCCTTCTTTGCTTACGGTTTCAGGGCGACAACCGCCACCCAGTCTTCCATCACGTTGATTTCCTCAATGGCAAAGCCGGCGGCAAGCAACCCGTCTTTGACGTCCTGCTTTTTCGCCTGAATGATGCCAGACGTGATGAAGCGGCCGCCTGGCTTTAACAACCGGTAGGCGTCACCAGTAAAGCGCAAAATGATTTCCGCTAAAATATTGGCGACGATCACATCAGCCGGTTCCTCGATATGGTCGAGCAAATTGTTTTGTGAGACCGTTACGACATGCTGCACCTTATTGAGCTTCACGTTCAGCCGCGCGCTGTCGACCGCCACCGGGTCCAAATCGAGCGCCCGCACCGACCGAGCGCCAAGCATCGCCGCGGCGATGCTTAAAATGCCGGAGCCGGTGCCGACGTCAATGACATGATCGCCGGGGCGCACATACTTTTCGAGCGCCTGCAGACACATGACCGTTGTCGGGTGCGTGCCGGTCCCAAACGCCATGCCCGGATCCATTTCGATGATCAGCTCATCACTAGACGCCGGCTCGTACGTTTCCCACGTCGGCACGATCGTAAACTTTTCGGACACTTTCACCGGGTGATAATGCTTTTTCCACGCCGTTGCCCATTCCTCTTCGTTTACTTCGCTCAATGTAATTTTATTTTTGCCAAGGTCGATATCATACAGCCATAAATTGTTAATCGCCTGCTTAATTTGTTCGACCGTTTCGCCAAGAAAACTGTTGACCGGCAAATATGCCTTAATGATCACCCCTTCTTCCGGATAGTCGTCCGGGTTGAGCTCGACGATCTCGCCGTACCAGTCGTCCCGTTCTTTGACCAAATCGTATGGGTCTTCGATGACGACGCCGCCGGCGCCCGCTTCATGCAAAATGTTCGAAATCGCCTCGACCGCCTCATGCGTCGTATGAATGCTGATTTCTGACCATTTCATCGCGCTTACGCTTCTCCTTTAAACGCCTTTTTGACTTTCTCAAAAAAACGGCCGTGCGGCCCGTCGTGCATCGTGTCTCCGCCGAGCCGTTCAAACTCGCGCAGCAGCTGCTTTTGCTTTTCGGTCAGCTTCGTCGGCGTCACAACGCGGACAATGACGTGCTGATCGCCTTGGCCGTAGCCCCGTACGTTCGGCACCCCTTTTCCCTTCAAGCGGAAGCGCGTGCCCGTTTGCGTGCCGGCCGGGATTTTCAGCTTCACATGGCCATGGAGCGTCGGCACTTCGATCTCATCGCCGAGCGCGGCCTGGGCGAACGACAACGGCACTTCGCAATAAATATCGTCGCCGTCGCGTTTGAAAAACTCATGTGGTTCGACTCGGAAGATGATGTACAAATCGCCCGGGGGCCCGCCATTGACCCCTGGCTCCCCTTGGCCGGCGACGCGCAGCTGCTGGCCGTCGTCGACGCCGGCTGGAATTTTGACGTGAATTTTTTTCCGCCGTTTGACGCGTCCCGTGCCGCCGCACGTTGGGCATTTCTCCGGAATGTACCGGCCCGTGCCACCGCAGACGGGGCATGTCCGGCGGTTGACGATGCGGCCAAATGGCGTCGCTTGTTCGCTTGTCACTTGCCCGCTGCCGTGGCAATGCGGACAAGACGTCGGGCTTGTGCCCGGTTTCGCTCCGCTGCCCTGGCACGTGTCGCACGTCTCTTCCCGCGGAATTTCAATTTCCGTTTCTTTTCCGAACGCCGCTTCTTCAAACGTAAGCGTCATCATATACTCGACATCCGCGCCTTTGCGCGGACCGCTCGCCCGCCTGCGCGGACCGGCGCCGAAAAACGTTTCAAAAATATCTTCAAAACCGCCAAAGCCGCTAAAGCCGCCGAAATCAAACCCTCCGCCTTGGAATCCGCCGCCGCCAAACGTTTCGTTCGGGTCGGCATGGCCAAAGCGGTCGTAGCGGGCCCGCTTTTCATCATCGCTTAACACTTCGTACGCCTCTTTAATTTCCTTAAACTTCTCCGCGGCGTCCGGGGCTTTGTTCACATCTGGATGATACTGCTTCGAAAGCTTTCGATACGCTTTTTTGATCTCGTCTTTCGTCGCGTTTTTGCTGACGCCGAGAATCTCGTAATAATCGCGCTTCGCCATCGTTGATCATCCACTCCCGATTCACTCACATAAATTTAATTTTATCATTTCCCTCTGCGGCAAGGCAATATGTCAATGCTAGAAAAAAAGTCAAAGCCAAGGCAGGCCTGACTTTGACTTTCGGTTGCATTATTTATCGTCGTTCACTTCTTCAAACTCGGCGTCCACCACGTTGTCTTTATGATTGGCAGCGCCGCCTTGCGATCCTGCACTTTGCGCCTGTTTCGCCGCTTGTTCATACAGCTTGATCGACAGCTGCTGCACCGCTTCTTGCAGCGCGTCTTTTTTCTTGCGGATGTCGTCGATGTCGTTTTTCTCGAGCGCCGCTTTCAACGCCTCTTTCGCATCCTGCGCCTTCTTGATCTCATCGGCGCTCACTTTTCCTTCGACTTCTTTGATCGTTTTGTCGGTCATGAAAATGAGCTGGTCGGCTTCGTTGCGCAACTCGGCGGCTTCTTTCCGCTTCCGGTCGGCTTCGGCGTTTTCTTCCGCTTCTTTAATCATGCGCTGAATTTCTTCTTCCGACAGGCCGGACGACGATTTGATCGTAATCGACTGCTCTTTGTTCGTTCCTAAATCTTTGGCGCGCACGTGAACGATGCCGTTGGCGTCAATATCAAACGTCACTTCAATTTGCGGCACGCCGCGCGGCGCCGGCGGAATGCCGGTCAGCTGAAAGCGGCCGAGCGATTTGTTGTCCGCCGCCATCGGGCGCTCTCCTTGCAAAACGTGAATGTCGACCGTCGTTTGATTGTCAGCCGCCGTTGTGAACACTTGCGATTTACTTGTCGGGATCGTCGTGTTCCGTTCGATCAGTTTCGTAAATACGCCGCCCATCGTTTCAATGCCAAGCGAAAGCGGGGTCACGTCAAGCAGGACGACATCTTTCACTTCGCCAGCGATCACCCCGCCCTGGATCGCCGCACCGATGGCAACGACTTCGTCCGGGTTGACGCCTTTGTGCGGCTCTTTGCCAAGCTCGCGCTTGATCGCTTCTTGGACAGCTGGAATGCGCGTCGAACCGCCGACCAAAATGACTTTATCAATATCGGCTGGCGTCAAGCCGGCGTCTTGAAGCGCCTGGCGGACCGGCCCCATCGTCCGCTCGACGAGGTGGGCGGACAACTCTTCAAATTTCGCTCTTGTCAACGTCATTTCCAAATGGAGCGGACCGTTTTCATTGGCGCTGATAAACGGAAGCGAAATTTGTGTCTGCGTGACGCCGGACAGCTCTTTTTTCGCTTTTTCCGCGGCATCTTTCAAGCGTTGGAGCGCCATTTTGTCTTTCGACAAATCGATGCCGTGCTCTTGCTTGAACTGATTGACCAAATAATCGATGATCACTTGGTCGAAGTCGTCGCCGCCCAAATGGTTGTCGCCGGCCGTCGCCTTCACTTCAAACACGCCGTCGCCAAGCTCCAAAATCGAGACGTCAAACGTCCCGCCGCCTAAGTCATAGACGAGAATCGTTTGGTCTTCTTCTTTATCAAGGCCGTAAGCAAGCGCCGCGGCCGTCGGCTCGTTGATGATGCGCTCGACTTCGAGGCCGGCGATGCGGCCGGCGTCTTTCGTCGCTTGGCGCTGGGCGTCGTTGAAATACGCCGGCACCGTGATGACCGCACGCGTCACCGGCTCGCCCAAATAGTCTTCGGCGTACGACTTCAAGTATTGCAAAATGATCGCCGAAATTTCTTGCGGCGTATATTGCTTCCCTTCGATTTCGACTTTGTAATCCGTCCCCATATGGCGCTTGATCGAGATGATCGTGTTCGGGTTCGTGATCGCTTGCCGTTTGGCGACTTCGCCGACTAGGCGTTCGCCGTTTTTAAACGCGACGACCGACGGGGTCGTGCGGTTTCCTTCCGGATTCGGAATGACTTTCACTTCGCCGCCTTCTAACACGGCGACGCAAGAGTTCGTCGTTCCCAAGTCGATGCCGATAATTTTGCTCATCACTGATCACCCTCCGTTTCCGTTTATTGGCTTACTTTGACCATGGCGGGCCGCAGCACGCGGTCTTTCAGCTTATAACCTTTTTGCAGCTCCTCAACAACCGTGTTCGGCTCATAGCCTTCCGCTTCCGCCTGCATGACGGCTTGGTGCAAATAAGGGTCAAACGGCTTTCCGACCGCCTCGATCGCCTCGACGCCTTCTTTCTTCAAGGCGTCAACAAGCGACCGGTACACCATTTCCATCCCTTGCAAAATCGATTTCGCCTGTTCGTTGTCCGTCTCTATTTTCAACGCGCGTTCAAAGTTGTCAAGCACCGGAAGCAAATCGCTCGCCAAGCTTTGGGCGCGGTATTTTTCAGCCGCTTCCATCTCCTGGCGCGTCCGGCGGCGGAAGTTTTCAAAATCGGCGTACAGGCGGAGATACCGGTGTTCCATCTCTGAAAGCTTCGCTTCCAATTCGGCGATCTGCGCCTTGGCCGCCGCCAACTCCTCGGCCGTTGGCGCTTTTTCCGCCGGCTCCGCCGCTTCCTCCCCACCGGCCTCTTCAAGCGGAACGCCGCCTGATTCCCCCTCGGGCTGCGGGGCGGCTTCTTCCTCGATCGGTTGCTCCCGCTCCGGCTCATCGTATGTAGCTTGTTCCATCACTTGTTTTTCTCCTTGCTCCATCGCTTTCACCTCCCTGCCGGGGCTCTTCCCTTTTATGTATCAATGGCCACAAGGAAAGGATGGATGCGCGATCCATCCGTTATCCAATATGGCCATTCTTATTGACTTTGATACCATTTCGCGAGCGCGGCCGACAAATCGGAAGCGACACGGTTTAAGACAGTGATGACGCGCGAGTATTCCATGCGCGTTGGACCAAGAATCGCGATCGCCCCGAGCGGCTCATCGCCGACCGAATACGTCGCTGTAATCAAGCTGCAGTTTTCCATGCCGCGCAGTTCGTTTTCATGCCCGATCGAAACCCGCACTCCTTTTTGGGTTTGCTTGCGGAGCAGGCGATAAATGTCTTTTTCCTGCTCAATGATGTCCAGAAGCGGGCGCACTTTTTGGATGTCGCTGAACTCCGGCTGGTTGAGCATATTCGCCTTGCCGGCGAAAAACACTTTTTCTTCTTCAGGGGCATCGAGCGTCTCAATGAGCGTATTGAGCACGCTGTCGTAGTTGCGGATGTGCCGGCGCAATACGTCGGCCACTTCCGTCTCCATTTTTTCTTTCAAATCAATGAGCGGAACGCCGTTCAACCGCTCGTTGAAAATGTTGACCATTTTTTCGAGGTCGCCTGCGTCCATCGATGACGGAATCGTCACGACCCGGTTTTCAACATGGCCGGTGTCCGTCACGACGATGGCGACGGCTGTCTGTTCGTTGAGCGGAACGATTTGCATCCGCTTCAGTTTGCTTTCTTTAAACGTCGGCCCGAGCGCGATGGATGTATAGTTCGTCAGCTCGGATAAAATTTGCGCCGACTTTTGCATCAGTTTTTCCAGCTCATAGATGCGCTCGGCAAACACGGAGCGGATTTTTTGAATGTCCGCCCTTGTCAGCCGCTGCGGCGGCAGCAAATGGTCGACGTAGTAGCGGTACCCTTTTTCCGACGGCACACGGCCGGAAGAAATGTGCGTTTTTTCAATATAGCCGAGCTCCTCCAAATCCGCCATCTCATTGCGGATCGTCGCCGAGCTGAACGCGATTTGATGCTTTTTCGATAACGTCCGCGAACCGACCGGCTGCCCAGAACGAATGAAATCGTCAATAATCACCTGCAAAATCAGCAGTTGGCGGTCCGTTAGCACGTGTCTCACCTCTGTTAGCACTCGAACAATTCGAGTGCTAAATCTACTACTAGGGTAGCAAATCGCCCGGCAAATGTCAATGTTTACATTTCGCCGAGAAACGCGGCAAACACTTCATTGCCGAGCAGCTTGCCTCGTTTGGTCAAGCGGATGTGAGTCTCCGTTTCCTCGAGGCGTCCGTTTTCGATTTCCCGGCGGATCGCCGCGCCAAATATGTCGTGGAGGTCGCGGCCGAACTTTTGCCGAAAGCAGGCTTTGGACACCCCTTCCGTTTTGCGCAGCCCTAAAAACATTTCCTCTTCCATCTGCTCGCGAGTGGTCAAGCGGCGCACGTCGCGGTGCGGCCATTGGCCGCGTTCGATCGCGCTGATGTAATGCCGGATGGGACCGATATTCGCCCGCCGCACCCCGTCGATATAGCTGTGCGCCCCAGCGCCGATGCCGTAGTACTCCTCGTTGTTCCAGTACGTCAAGTTGTGCCGGCTTTCAAATCCCGGCAAAGCATAGTTGCTGATTTCGTATTGCCGATAGCCAGCGGCAGCCATCTGCTCCATCGCCGCTTCGTACATCTCGGCTTCCATCTCTTCGCCCGGTAGACGGAGCCGCCCTTTCCGCCATTCGTTATAAAAAATCGTCCTTGGCTCCAAAATGAGGGAATAAGCAGAAAGATGCGGCACATGAAGCGAAAACGCCGCTTCTAAATCGGCCGTAAACTGCTCAAGTGTCTGCCCCGGCAAACCGTACATTACATCAATGCTGATGTTCTGAAACCCGACTTCTCTGGCCAACGCTACAGCCCGTATGACGTCGCCTCGCCGGTGCGTGCGGCCGATCGTTTGCAGAAGCTGATCGTCAAATGTCTGCACCCCCAGGCTCAGCCGATTCACTCCGGCATCGCGCAAAATAGCGAGCTTTTCTTTCGTCAAGCCGTCCGGGTTGGCTTCGACGGTAAATTCGGCCGTTTGCGAGTCAAACTGAAAATGGCGGTGGATGCTCGCAAGCAAACAGCCGAGCTGCGCCGGCTCAAGCACCGTCGGCGTGCCGCCGCCGATAAACAGCGTCTTGAGTTGGCTGCCAAATTCCGCCGCCGTCCACGCCATTTCTTTGTCCATCGCCCGCAAATAGTCGTCAATCGGCTGGCCGGCGGCGAATACTTTGTTAAAATCGCAATAATGGCAAATATGGGCGCAAAATGGAATATGAAAATACGCTGAAACGGCCATCGGTCCTCCTCCTTTCAGCCGGCGGCGCCGCAGGAAACAAACAAGGCTATCCCCAACGGAGACAGCCTTGCTCGTTATTTTTTCTGGTCGTCGATTTTCAAGACGGCCATAAACGCTTCTTGCGGCACTTCGACCGACCCGATTTGTTTCATCCGCTTCTTTCCTTCTTTTTGCTTCTCAAGCAGCTTCCGCTTCCGCGACACGTCGCCGCCGTAACATTTTGCGAGCACGTTTTTGCGCAACGCTTTGATTGTCGAACGGGCGATGACCTTGTTGCCGATCGCCGCCTGCACCGGCACTTCAAATTGCTGGCGTGGAATCAAATCTTTCAGCTTTTCAACGATCGCTTTGCCGCGCTCGTACGCAGAGTCGCGGTGAACGATAAACGATAAGGCATCGATTTTTTCGCCGTTTAGCAAAATATCCATCTTGACGAGATTGGACGGCCGGTAGCCGATCAATTCGTAGTCGAATGACGCGTACCCTTTTGTGTTCGACTTTAAAGCGTCGAAAAAGTCGTAGACGATCTCGGAGAGCGGAATATCGTAAATGAGCATGACGCGCTTTTCATCCAAATATTGCATATCGACAAACGTGCCGCGCTTTCCTTGACACAGCTCCATCACCGGACCGACATAGTCGTTTGGCACCATGATCGTCGCTTTCACATACGGCTCTTCAATGCGGTCGATTTTTTGCGGGTCGGGCATGTTCGTCGGGTTGTCGACGTCAACTTCCGTTCCGTCGGTCAAATGCACCTTGTAAACGACGCTCGGCGCGGTCGTGATCAAATCGATATGAAATTCGCGCTCGAGCCGCTCTTGGATGATTTCCATATGAAGCAAGCCGAGAAATCCACAGCGGAAGCCGAACCCAAGCGCCTGCGACGTTTCCTGCTCAAAGTGGAGCGCCGCATCGTTCAATTGCAGCTTCTCGAGCGCCTCGCGCAAATCGTTGTAGCGCGCCGTATCGATCGGATACATTCCGCAAAACACCATCGGATTGAGCTTCCGATAGCCCGGGAGCGGTTCAGCTGCCGGCCGTTCGGCATCGGTGATCGTATCGCCGACGCGCGTATCTTTCACGTTTTTAATCGAGGCGGTCAAATAGCCGACATCACCGACCGTCAATTCGTCGACGACTTTTTGCTTCGGCGTGAACACGCCGACTTCCGTCACTTCAAACTCCTTGCCGGTCGACATCATTTTAATGCGCTGCCCTGGCTTCACCGTTCCGTCGACGACGCGGACATAGGCGACGACGCCGCGGTACGGGTCATAAAGGGAATCAAAAATGAGCGCCTTCAGCGGCGCATCCGGATCACCCGAGGGAGCCGGAATTTTTTCGACGATTTTTTCCAAAATTTCTTCGATGCCGATGCCGACTTTGGCCGAAGCAAGCACCGCGTCAGAGGCGTCCAAACCGATGACATCCTCAATTTCTTGACGCACCCGCTCCGGTTCAGCGCTTGGCAAATCGATTTTGTTAATGACCGGCAAAATTTCTAAATTGTTGTCGATCGCCAAATACACGTTGGCGAGCGTCTGCGCTTCAATGCCTTGCGCCGCATCGACGACCAAAATCGCCCCTTCGCAAGCGGCCAAGCTGCGCGACACTTCGTACGTAAAGTCGACGTGGCCCGGCGTGTCGATCAAATGGAAAATATACTCTTCGCCATTTTTCGCTTTATATGTCAACTGAACCGCATTCAATTTAATCGTGATGCCGCGCTCGCGCTCAAGCTCCATCGTATCGAGCGTCTGCTCGCGCAATTCACGCTCCGACAGCGCCCCCGTCTTTTCCAAAATGCGGTCCGCTAGCGTCGATTTTCCGTGGTCAATGTGAGCAATAATCGAAAAATTGCGGATCCGTTCCTGCCGTTTCAACCGTTCTTCCCGGTTCATCGTCTCTCACTCCTGCTTCTTCGCAAAACTACACTAGCTTTGATTATAGCAACAGCGCGAAGAAGATTCAATGATGAACGAAAAGCCAAGCCGCCGTTCGGGCTTTCCGGAAAGACGAGAAACGGCCAGAGCCGCGCCAAGAAAACAATCGACAATATGGAAAGCGCAGCACTTTGTGCTCCAGCCGGCGGACGGCGTCCAAAAGAAAAAGCCGCCATTTTGACGGCACGTTCCTGTTTCGTCCGCACATGAACGGGCTAGTCCAACACCCGGCCGACGAGCGAAAACAGCATTTCCATAAGCGCGGTGACGGCATCGGCAAAAAGTTGGCCGAGCCTAGAGAACAAGTTGAACGTTTTCAGCTCGCGAATCGTTTCTTGCTTTTCTCCTAAATCTCCAGCAACGACCGGCCGGCCAAACACCGCCGCTTCCACCTCACCATTTTCCCTTTTTTTCATATCGATGACGGATGGAAACGACGGATCGGCATAACCGCGCATCCGTTCCATGCCGCGATGCGCCTCTTGCATGCCAAACAACACGCCGAAAAAAAGAAGAAAGATCGCTAGAGTAAAGCGGATGAACCATCGTGCCATAGTGACGCTCCTTTACTTTTTCTCCGCCGGAGCCGGCGCTTCGACTTTTTCCGCCTGCCAATAATAGTCGCTGAACACATCGGCCAATGCCGACACGGAACGAAACAACTCAGTAAACGTATTGTCAACACCGCCGACTTCAATTAAAATCGCGTTTTCCGATAAATCTTGATTAAACTTGCCGTTCGTCCCGGCTCCTTTTTTCTCGATCACCCCGCGGCTCAACCCTGGATATTTCTTTTGCAGCAACTGATGCAACGCGGTAGCCAGCTGCAAGTTTTTCTCGTATGTCGCGTTTTCTCCGCCAATAATGAATGCGACACGCGCATAATCAACGCCGTTGATCGTAGCCGTCGTATATTTCCGCCGCCGCGAATCGCGATGGATATCGATGAAGTAGTGCAAGTCACGATTTTGCTTCATTGCTGCGACCACTGTTTGGCGGGACATATCATACGATTGGGAGTATTTCATCCCTTTCTTTAACAATTCGCTGACAATGTCGATTTTGCTCACTTCAGCCCCGATGCCGCGCTTTTCCAGTTCTTCCGCTAACTTTTCCCCCACTTTTGTGATGTTGACCGTCGGGTGAAACGCCAAATCCGGGTCAGTGACCCCTTTGAGCGCCGGCAAAAACGACTCATGCGTATGGGTATTGTAAATGTAGACCACTTTTTTCCCTCCGGTCGTCTGCGATGGCGGGGGAACCGGTTTTTCATTTTCGTTCTTGTTTGCTTGTTCGAGTTCATCGACCGAGGCTTGCCGTTCCGCAAGCATCGCCTCAAGCGGCGGCGCTGATTCGTATGGCATGTTCGTATAATCCGTTCCTTCACCAGCGATGAGAATTTTGCTGTCATAAAGGGCAAAGCCCGGCAGCTCGCTGCCAAGCAGGCTGCGCGGGTCATCGGGATTGATGCTCGTCGCCAGGCGGAACAATAGCGATGAGTAATTCGTCTGCCGCCGATCTTTCGGCAGCAGCTGCGCAAAATATCGATTTTCCAAGGCGAACAGACGAATGAACGTCTCTTCCGGAAAATGGGCCGCCATATCGTTCAGCGATGATGACGACGGACGGTATTCCGGCCGCAGCGATGTGAGCGCTCCGACAAGCATAAACATCATCATGCAGCCAAGGATGATGAGCATCAACAGTTTCTTTATGCTGGCTCCTGGAATCGCGATCATGACGTTTGGGGAGCGCCATCGTTTCATATTCCCACCCTTTCCCGGCTTGTCTCCTCAGTTTAACGTATGGCCAAGCGGGAAAAGATAGAACTGTTTTTTGTCTAATGGGTGTAGGAGCCGACATTGCCTTGGTCGACTTGCCGATGCAGCGCCGCATTCAAGCCGCCGGCTAATAAGTTGGCCATATCGCCGATAAACGAATCGATCTCTTTTGGGGTCACCATCAAATTATGCCCGAGCGGGGCGAGCACTTCATAGATGAGGCGCCGCTTTTCTTCATCGCCAAGCGTGCCGACCATGCCAAGAAACGTCGACCGTTCTTGCGGCGACGGCATGTCTTGTTCCGTCAATTTTCGTTTGCGCCCAAACGTCCAGCCCGCCGGAGCGAGCGCGCTTGACGGCCGTTTCCCTTCGCGCATTTCGCGGCCGAAGTGCTTCAAAATGAAATCGATCGTGTCGCTCGTGATGGAGACCGCATCGACAACCGTCGGAACGCCGATCGAAATGACCGGAATGCCAAGCGTTTCATAGCTTAACTCTTTCCGCTTGTTGCCGACCCCGGAGCCAGGATGGATGCCGGTGTCAGAAATTTGAATCGTCGCGTTGACTCGTTCGATCGAGCGGGCAGCCAAGGCGTCAATCACAATGACAAAATCCGGCTTTGTTTTCCGGACGACGCCGTCGATAATGTCGCTCGTTTCAATCCCGGTCGTCCCCATCACCCCCGGAGCAAGGGCGCTCACCGGCCGGAAGCCTTCCTCGACGCTTTCCGGCTGCAGCTGGAACAAATGACGGGTGACAAGCACGTTTTCCACCGTGAGCGGCCCGAGCGCGTCCGGGGTGACGTTTTGGTTGCCGAGCCCAACGATCAAGCAGCTCGCTTGATCGGGAATGCGGAGCCGCTTGAAAAAGGCGCTGAGCTGCTCGGAAAAAATGCGCTGCACGTTTTGCTGCAGCTCGGTGTTTTGTTCGCGGATGCCTTGCGCTTCAATCGTCACGTAGTGGCCCGGCTTTTTGCCGATCGAGGCCGCTCCTTGTTCCGTGACATGCACATGCGACAGCTTGACGCCGTTGATCTCCTCGTCATGAATGATGACCCCCTCAATCGGCGCGGCGCTTTCTTGTTTTTGCTGCAAGCGCTCCTCGAGTGCGATCTCATGCGCTTCGATCGCTAAATCCGTGCGCACCGAGTACTGGCGTAAATCGAGCGGCTGTTCCATGTCGTTCCTCCCCATTTCTGCCGTTTTCTTTTATTGTCGCCGCAATCAGGCCCGGTCATTCATGTTTCGTAAAGGATTTTCGCTTGAACACTCTTGCATAATCCAAACACGTTTGATAGAATAACACTTGTTCTTCCTGTTGTTCACAACAGAAAGTAGGAATGGTAACGGAGGTGAACGAACGTGGCTAACATCAAATCAGCGATCAAACGCGCGAAAACGAGCGAAAAGCGCCGGGCTCACAACGCCTCGATGAAATCGGCCATGCGTACGGCGATCAAAAAATTTGAAGCGCTTGTTGAATTGAAAGACGTGGAAAAAGCGCGCGAGGCATTCATTATTGCGTCGAAAAAATTAGACAAAGCTGCAAGCAAAGGCCTTATCCATAAAAACGCCGCCAGCCGGCAAAAATCGCGCTTAGCGAAAAAATTGAACAGCATCCAAGCTTCCTAATCAAAAACGACCTGGCGCCAGGTCGTTTTTTTGTTTTTCTTTATGTTCACGGCAAACGGCCGGGCGATCGCTTCACCGCCGGCCGTGACGCCCCGCTTGCGCCGGGCGGGTGCCCCACCGCATCAGAAGCAGCTCAACGGCCAACCGGCGATCGACCGCTCCGCTTTTCACCTCGTAATCGGCGTCAGCGAGCTCGTTGATCGCCTCAGCAAGCTCTCCGTCAGCGAAGCGGGCCGCTTGAGCAAGAGCGAGCTTGACGCGGAACGGGTGCACCTTGAGCGCCGCAGCAATTTGCGCCTGCCCGTAGCCTAAGGAGGCAAGCCATTTCACTTGCGAAAGCAAGCGGAAATGGGCGGCGAGCAGCGCCAAAATTTTGATCGGCTCTTCATTGTTTTCAAGCAGATCATAAAACGTCTGCAACGCCGCTGGAATGTCGCGCTTCGCCACTTGCTCGACAAGCACAAATACGTTTTCTTCCGGCGTGCGGGCGACAAGCCGTTCAACCGCCGCCGCCTCGATGGTTCCGCCCGATCCGGCAAACAGGGCCAATTTATCGATTTCATTCGCCAAGGCGGAAAGCTGCGTCCCGGCCCGCCGCAACAGGACATCAATCGCCTCGTCGCTTGCTTGCGCCCCTTGGCTCTCGATGCGGCGCCGCACCCAGGCGCGCAGCTCCGCTTCGGCGAGCGGGGCGGCGATGACGACTTCGCTTTGCTCTTTGGCGAGCTTCGTAATTTTTTTTCGCTCATCAAGCTTCTCGTACGGCGCGAAAAAGACGACGATCGAAAACGGCGACGGCGCCTTCAAGTACGCCTCCAGCTTCGCCAAATCATGTTCGATCTCCTTCTCTTTTTCAGACGTGAAAAAATATGGATGCTTGATGAGGATGACACGCCGCTCGCCGAAAAACGGCACCGTCTCGGCCTCCTCAAGCGCCGCCTCGACCGGCGTTTCCTCGCAGTCGTACACAGCCAAGTTCCACTCCCGCTCCTCGGGGCCAAGCGCTGCGTTCACCAATCGCTCATACGTTTCCGTTAATAAAAACGGCTCATTGCCGTATAATAAATAAAGAAGAGAAAAACGCCGTTTTTCAATGTTTCCCCATACGCGTTCCAGCATGTTCCCGTCTCCATTCCCTAGCAAACGTCTCTGCTAGAAAAGATACACCGTTTTTCGTCATTTTACAAGGGAACCGGCTGCCGAAAAAACCGGTTCCCCTTTATATAAACGCCAGCCTATAAGTCCTAGGACCTTATTGGCCAGCGGGTTATTTTTATGTTTTCCCGGCTGTTTGAAAGTATTTGTGTCAACTGTTGTCAAGGAAGGAAAAGAAGCGAGCGGCGGTAGATTTTTCACGCGTTTTCGTCTATACTAAAAATGATTGAACGAGGAGGGGGAAAACGATGAACGTATTTGAAAAGGAAGTGCAAAGCCAACGAAATGACGCCGTCGATTCCGCCGTCGGATTCATCGTGTCGTTCGGCTTTTTCGCTACCATGTTCATCATCGCAACGTTGATCGAATTTTTCGGTCGATAAGGATTGCTTACATAAGCAATCCTTATTTTTTTGTTTCTGCTGAAACGTTCCGCTTTTTTGTGCACTACATCTTATGGTTTCATCACCTGAAAGGTTCCACCGTTTTCGTCATACACATAGCGAATGGCCCCGTTTTCATCCGTCCGCCAAATGATCGCCCGTTGTTGCCGAAGCCGCATAAGCACCTCGGGGGACGGATGCCCGTAGCGATTGTAGCGGCCGACGGAAATGATGGCCGCTCGCGGCTTGACCGTCCGCAAAAACAGCTCTGTTGTCGACGTTTTGCTGCCGTGGTGGGCGACTTTCAATACATCGGCGCGCAGCTCTGGATAAGCGCGGATGAGCGCCTGTTCCGCCTCTTCCTCGATATCCGCAGCAAACAGCCATGTCAAGCGGCCGAGGCGGGCGAGCAATACAAGCGAGCCGTTATTATCCTCATTGTTTCCCGCCTCCGGGTGCAATACGGAAAACGCGGCATCCCCCACCTTCCACCGATCCCCCCGCACGCTGGCGGCCACCGACACAGAAAACGGGCGCGCCATCGCCTTGACGGCCGGCAGCGCTCCTGGGCTTGTGACAATCTTCTTGACGCGCACGGCTCCCATCACCTCGGGAGCAGCCCCGATATGGTCGGCATCATCGTGCGTCAAAATCAGTTGATCAAGCGTCCTCACCCCTTGGGCTTTTAAAAACGGCACGACAACGTCGCGGCCGACGGCAAACGGCCGCGACCGTTTGCGCCACGGTTCGCGCACCCATTCCGGCGTCCCGCTGGTATCAATGAGATAGACTGCTTTTCGATAAGGAAGCTCAATATAAATACAGTCCCCTTGCCCAACATCCAATACCGTCACTTCCCCTTTCGGATCCACATACGGGGCGGCCAGCTGAAGCGCCGTCGCCGCCGCCACCGCTGTCAATCCGCGGATCAGGCGGCCGCGCTCCCAATCCAAAAACGCCGCCGCGATGGCCGTCAGATAGCCAGCTAAGCACCACGGCCCCGGACGCCCGAGCACAAGCATAAACGAGTAATCGACCGAGAAAAAACGGACAACCGCGTCCGTCAGCTCAATGAGGCGGCTAAACAGCCAAATGAGCGGAGAAAAGGAAAAAACTGCGGATAGAAAAGCAATGGGCAAAATGACAAATGAATACCAAGGGACGAAGAAGACATTCAGCCCTATGCTCCAAACAGAAATTTCATAAAAATGGTAAAGCAAAATCGGCAGCGCGGCAAGCTGAGCGGCGAGCGCGGTCTGAAACAAGTTTTGGAGCATCGAACGAGCAGAGGCGAGCACCGACACATGGGCGAGAAGGGCAAACGTGACAAGAAATGATAGTTGAAAACCGACATCCCAAACCATATATGGGTCAAAGACGAGCAGGGCAAGCGCTGTCCAACTCAACGCATCCAGCGGATGGATCATTCCTTTTTTCCACTGGACGGCCAATACAATCATCCCGGTCGCACAGGCGCGCAGCACCGACGGCGAAGCGCCGGCGAGCACCGCATACATAGGCAAGAAAACGAGCAAAGCAAGCACGGCCGCTTCGCGCGTCACAAACCGAATGGCAGCGGCCAACGCAGCGCCGACAAGCAGGGTGACATGGCCGCCGGAAATGGCCAACAAATGGATGATCCCGAGCTGCTGGTAACCGCTAATCACTTCCTCGTCCAACGAGCGGCGTTCGCCATAAATGAGCGCAGCGGCGATGCCGGCCGCTTCCGGCGGAAACTGGGCTTCAATGCGGCGGACGCCAGCCTCACGAATCGCCTCAAGCCGTTCGATGATGGTGGGACGGACGCGCACGCAAGCGGAAAGATCGATCGCCTCAGGGAGAAAGAGCCAATGGATGCGATGGCGGCGCAAATAACGGCGGTAATCAAATGCATACGGATTGCTGGCTGGCATAGGGCGCTCGAGCATTCCGCTCAGCCGGCACACGACCCCGGGCATAAGACGCGCACGCAGCGCTTCTTTTTCCGCAGCCGTCCGAATGATGTAACGAAGCTGCACCCGCTCCTTGCCAGCTTGCACCGCCGCCTGCAATCGATCGCCGTCGATCGCCGGCGCGGCGGAAAAACGAACGGAAAGCGAATGACGGCCGCCGGAAAGGGAAGTTTTGTTATGATGGTCAACGATGAGAAAATAGACAAAAAAGAAGAGAGCTGCAACGAGAGCAGGAAGGAAACAGTGCGGCCGGCGGATGAAAAGAAGAAGGAGATAAATGATAAGGAGAAGACATGTGGTTTTGGACGGCGAGGCCGCCGCCACGGCAAAGAGCGCCGCCGCGGCGGGATAGACGGCTTGTCCTTTCATGCTCCCCCTCCGCCGCCGGAAAGCAAGGCGAACACATCCGTTTTCAGCGGCACTTGCACAAGCCGGACGCCAGCTTGAGCAAACAGCTCCAAGGCGTACGGGTGGTTTTTGTAGTCTTGGGCGTAATAGACAGCGCGAATGCCGCTTTGAATGATCGCCTTGCAACAATGCAAGCACGGAAAATGGGTGACATACATCTCGGCCCCCTCGGTCGGGACGCCGAACTTGGCGCATTGCAAAATGGCATTCATTTCCGCATGGATCGTCCGTACACAATGGCCGTCAATAACGTAGCACCCTTCATCGGTGCAATGGGCGCCCCCGGCGATCGAGCCGTTGTACCCGCCGGCGATGATGCGCTTATCGCGCACAATCGTCGCCCCGACCGCCAGCCTTGTGCACGTGCTGCGCAGCGCCAACAGATGGCTTTGCGCCATAAAGTATTGATCCCATGTGATGCGTTCCATTCTACGTCCCTCCGCTCGTTTCCATACTTTTAGTCTACCCGCCGCCGCCTGCCCCCGTCAACGCCGAAAAACGTCCGCAGCAGCCCTGATCCGCCCATAAACGAGAAGCATTGCGCTCCCCCGCCTCGTTTACGGCACAAGCAAATACGGTTTCAATTTCTCCAGCGTTTTTTCGCCAATTCCGGTTACATTCAACAAATCTTCCACCCGCTGGAACGGCCCGTGTTCTTCGCGATAGGCGATGATCGCTTTTGCCTTCGCCGGTCCGATGCCGGGAAGCTGCATCAACTCCTCTTCCGTCGCCGTATTGACCGCCACTTGCGGCCCGTCCCGAGCTCCATCGCTTGGAGACTTGCCGACGGCATCTGACGCTGGTGCGGCCTCGTCTTTTGCCGGCACGTAAATCATCATCTCATCGCGCACTTTTGCCGCCAGATTGATTTTCGTTTCATCCGCCTCGTCCGTCAATCCGCCGGCTAGGGCGATAACATCGCGAACGCGGGCGTCCGCCGCCACTTCGTACACTCCTGGCTTCGCGACCGCCCCTTTCACATCCACCACAGCGGTTTTGGGCGCCTCGTCCTTTTTTTCTTCCGGCCGGGCGGCATCCGTTTCAGCCGCCGCCGGCAAGACGACTTGCTCCTTTTCATCCGTCGGATGACGAAACACCCATAACCCCGCCGCCGCGGCAAACAACAAGAGCACCCCCGCTTTCCCATAACGTTTTCCAAGCTCCTGCACATGCTCCCACATACGATCCCATCCTTTCCATCTCCAGTCATAAACCGAGCCTTTTTCTCATACATATCGAAAAAGAGAGTTCCGGTGAACCAAAACCGGGAGGGGGGACAATGCATGAACATCGGCGTTATCGGCACGGGGAATATGGGCACCATCTTAATCGAAGCGTTCCTCGACTCCGGCGCCGTGAAAGCGGATCAGCTCGTCATAACGAACCGTACGCTTGCGAAAGCGTTCGCGATACAACGCGCGCATCCCGGCATTGCAGTGGTTGCCGATGCGGCTGAAGTCATCAAACAATCCAGCCTCGTCTTTTTATGCGTCAAACCGCTCGACATCCACCCATTATTGCAGCAACTGGCCCCGCACTGGACAAACGAACACTACCTCGTATCGATCACAAGCCCGATCAGCGTCGAACAGCTTGAAGCAGCCGTCCCTTGCCAAATCGTGCGCGCCATTCCGAGCATTGCAAACCGGGCGCTCTCCGGCAGCATCCTTGTCACCTTCGGCTCGCGCTGCTCAGCCGCCTGCCGGCAAACGATCGATGATCTTCTCCGGCGCATCGCCTCGCCGGTGTACATCGACGAGGCCATCACCCGCGTCGCTTCCGACATCTCAAGCTGCGGTCCAGCGTTTTTCAGCTATTTGCTTCAGCGCTTCATCGACGCCGCAGCGGCCAAAACCGCCATCACGAAGGAACAGGCGACGATGCTGGCGACCGATATGATCATCGGCCTTGGGGAACTGCTCAAGCGGAATCTGTACACATTGCCAACGTTGCAGGAAAAAGTATGCGTCAAAGGCGGCATTACCGGGGAAGGAATCGCTGTGCTGGAACAACGAATGAACGGCGTCTTTGAAGAAGTGCTGGCGAAAACACATGAGAAGTTTAAAGAAGATGTGGAGAAGGTGAAGCAACAGTTTCCTTGATTGATTTTCATTTGACAAGCAGCAGCGAAAATCCTGCTTCGTTCGACAAAAAAATGGACCCCAGCTTGTACGGCTGGGGTTTTCATATTTACGGATTTTTCGTTGGATTCCATCGTCGTTCAACCTTTTAGCTGTTGCTTGTTTTTATCTATATTGTTTCGATCCTCATTCGGCTATTGAGCCGGGCACAAGATTTCTTCCAATTACGTTTGGTTGACATTACACTCGTTTCAATCCTCAGCCAGCTATTAAGCCGGATGCAAAACGATAGAGCATTTTCCCTGCATGATTTTATGTTTCAACCAAAATCTCCCTAAATCTTCCTCATCCACGTTTCTTTTTATGATTTATGATTTCTCGCTCTTCGCCCCTCACCGCTTCCGCGCGACGAAAAACAACCGCTCCGCCGTCTCGGTCGGGGGCGCATCGGTGAAATCGGCGGTCACTTCAAGCACCTCGAAGCCAGCGGATTCGAGCCATCGCTCATAGACGGCGCGCTCGAACGTACGCTGTTCGTGCCATTCGTCGAAACGTTCGTATAGATCGCCGCGGCGGACGAAAAAGGTTAATTCATGCCCGACGCTGTGCGGCCAATCAAGCGGATGGCACATCCATATGTAGCTGAGGTCGTCATCCTGGTCCGCAAACACGGCGTCGCGGAACAGGACGTCCATTTTGTAGACCGAATGGACATCAAACAAAAGCAGCCCGCCGCCGCCAAGGGCGCGGGAGACGGCGGCGAACGTCCGCTTCACATCCTCTTCATCCGTTAAATAGTTGAGAGCATCGCAAAACAGGAAGGCGCCATCCAGATCAGAAAACCCGTCGAGCTCCGCCATGTTTTGCTCGAAAAACGGCACCTCCACTCCCTCCGCTTCGGCTTTCGCCTGGGCGACGGCGAGCATATGTTCAGAGAGATCAACGCCGGATACTTGCCATCCGGCCTTGGCAAGGCGGATGGCAAGCTCTCCCGTCCCGCAGCCGATGTCAATGACCCGTCTCCCCGGCCGTTTGGTGTATTGGGCGAATGCCCGTTCAACAAACGATTGCCATGCGTCATACGGCGCCTCAGCCATGAGCGCATCATACCAGTCGGCGAAGCGGCCGTACGTCATGGCTGCAACACAGCCGCGACGTCTTCCGTCGGGGCGTCCCCCCAGAGCCGTTCGAGGTTGTAATACTCGCGCTCCTCTTTGGCAAAAACATGCACAACGATGTCGCCCAAGTCGACAAGCACCCATTTCGCCTCATGGAATCCTTCAACCCGCTTCACCACTAGGCCGTGTTCTTCCGCTTGGTCTTGAATTTCGCGGGCGATGGCCTGCACTTGTTTGTCCGAATTGCCATGGCAAATGACAAAATAATCGGCGACAAGCGAAATGCCTTTCATGTTCAAGACGACAATTTGTTCCGCCTTTTTATCATCCGCCGCGCGGACGACAAGCTGCAACGCCTCTTGTTCCGTCACCGTTTTGCTTCCCCCTTCACTTCACGCATGAGTGAATTGTACGCATGAATCGTATCTGGATAAATGAGCTGGCGCTTCTCAAGCAAAAACGCGATCGTATTTTTCACCGCCTGCAAAAGCGCCCGGTTGAGGTCTTCTTCCGCCAAGCGCCGTACGTCGTCGACGCCGGGGAAGCGGCGCCCTGGTTCAATATAGTCGGCCAAATAAATAATTTTTTCAAGCACCGTCATTCCCGCCCTCCCGGACGTATGGTAGCGAATGGCATCCAGCACCTCCGGATCGTCGATGCCGACTTCTGTCTGCACCAAATAGGCGCCAACGGGCGCATGCCATAGCTCACTGTTGTAAGCAAGCAAATCGTTGGGCATATTTTGCGCCAAAATGATTTGTTTCATTTCCTCGACCGGACGGAATTTGGCATAGTCGTGGAAAATCGCCGCCAGTTCCGCCTTTTTCGCGTCGGCGCCGTATTGCCTGGCGAGCTTAACAGCGGTCTCGACAACGCCAAGCGTATGCTCGTAGCGCTGCTCTGTCAGCTGTTGTTTCACGATCAGTAACGCCTGTTCTCGCTCCATATAGCCCCTTCTCCTCAATATAAAGTCTAACGCCTTCCGGCACAAGATAGCGAATCGTCTGCCCGTTCCGCACCCGCTCGCGGATGAGCGAGGAAGAAACGGCAAACTGCGGCGCCTCAACTTCGATGACCGGATACGGCGTTTCCATGGAAAACCCCGGCCGCTTGACGCCAACAAACGTCACCAACTCGATGAGCTCATCGATGCGGTGCCAATGGGGCAAATATTCGACCATATCGGCGCCGATGATGAAATAAAACTCGTCATTGGGATGCATCGCGACAAGCTGCCGGATCGTATCGTACGTATACGAAGGCCCTTCCCGCTCGAGTTCGATCGTCTCAATATGAAAGCGCGGATGGCCAGCCACTGCCAACTCGAGCATGCGCAGCCGGTCTTCGCTTTTGGTCACTTGTTCGTGCTGCTTATGGGGAGGAAGGCGGTTGGGCAGAAACCAAATTTCTGACAACTGAAGGGCGTCAAGCACTTCATTCGCCATGAGCAAATGACCGTAATGAGGCGGATCAAACGTGCCGCCGAAAATCCCGATTTTTCCCATCTTCTTTCCTCCCGCCGCCTGCCGTGGCTGCTCCCATTGTCAATCAGGCAGAACGATTTGTTTATGCTCCTTCGATTCTTTGTATAAGACGATCGTATTGCCGATCACTTGCACGACTTCCGCCCCCGTTCCAGCCGCGAGCTGCTCGGCGACGGTGCAGCGGTCTTCTTCACAGTTTTGCAAAACGCTCACTTTCAACAGCTCGCGCGCTTCGAGCGCCGCCGCAATTTGTTCGGTCATCGCTTCCGTCACGCCGCCTTTGCCGACTTGGAAAATCGGTTTCAAATGATGGGCTTGAGCGCGCAAAAACCGTTTTTGCTTTCCCGTTAGCATATGTTACCTCCTTAACGCTTCGATGACAAGCTGTTTCATCCGGTTGACATCCGGCCATTGGCCGGTCCACTTTTCGAACGCTAGCGCCCCTTGGTATACGAGCATGCCGACGCCGTTTTGCACACGGGCGCCGCGGGCTTTCGCTTCTTTCAGCCATTTTGTTTCCAGTGGATTGTAAATAATATCGGAAACGATCACCCCTGGGCGCAGCCGTTCAAGAGAAAGCGGCTGCACCTCGACACGCGGATGCATGCCGACAGAAGTGGTATTGATGATAATATCGTATTCGGCCAGCCGCGTTTCGGCCTCGGCGAGTGAAAAATACGCCGAGCGGCGCTCGTCCCCTTCGCGGACGAGCCGCTCCGCTTTTTCCACCGTCCGGTTGGCCATATCGATGCGCTCGGCTGCCGTCGACAGCAACGAAAAGTAAATGCCGCGCGCCCCGCCGCCAGCGCCGATCACCAAAATCCGCTTGCCGTCCAAGGTGATGTTCATTTCCTCTTCCAACGCTTGGACATAACCGAGCCCGTCTGTATTATAGCCGACGAGCCGGCCGTCGTTGTTGATGATCGTATTGACCGCCCCGATGCGGCGCGCATGTTCGTCCACTTCGTCCAAAAACGGAATGACCGCCAGTTTGTGCGGAATCGTCACGTTCACCCCGGCGATGCCGAGCGCCCGCACGCCAGCGATCGCCGCACCGACTTGCCCCGGTTCGACGGAAAACAAATGATAGCGCGCCGGAATGCCCAAACGGGCGAATGCATCATTATGCATGAGCGGCGACAGCGAGTGCTCGACGGGAAACCCAATCAACCCGTATACCTTTTCCACGTTTCTCCCCTCCCGCTTTCCATTAAATCAACGATTGACGGATAAATACGTCGACCCCTTTTGGAGCATGGACGACGAGCTGGGCACCCGGGTCGTTGCACGTCACCCAGCCGAGTCCGGAAAAAACGATGTCCGTCTTCCGCTCTTTGACAGACAGCGAGCGCGGCACAAGCGGCGGAAATTCAGCGGCATAGCGTTTGTTTGGCGGCGACAGCAAATCGCCAAGCTGATTGGCATAAAGGGAGTCGGCTTTTTCCAACTTCGTCCGATGAACCGTCAACTCATTGGCCATGTAGCAGACGAACGAGCGGCGCCCGCCTTTGATGTAATCGAGGCGGGCCAAGCCTCCGAAAAAGAGCGTCTGCCCTTCGTTGAGCTGATAAACGCGCGGATGGATTTCCCGCTTCGGCGTAATGATCTTCAAATCGCGCGCATCAACAAAGTGCGCCATTTGGTGATGGTTGATGATCCCCGGCGTATCATACAGCGTCGCTCCACCCTCAAGCGGAATTTCGATCATATCGAGTGTCGTCCCCGGGAAATATGACGTGGTAATCACATTCCCTTTGCCGGTCGCCTCTTCAATGATCCGATTGATGAACGTCGACTTGCCGACATTCGTGCAGCCGACGACGTAGACATCGCCGCCCTCACGGTAGCGATTGATCGCTTCCATCACCTTCGCCATGCCAATTCCTTTCGCTGCGCTGACAAGGCAGACGTCAACCGGACGCAGCCCGAGCTCTTCCGCCATGCGGCGCATCCAGCGCAGCAGCTTCGGGTATTTGACCGACCTCGGCAATAAATCCGCCTTGTTGCCGACAAGCAAAATCGGATTCTCGGCCGCAAACCGCGGCAAGCCAGGAATCCAGCTGCCGTTGAAATCGAAAATGTCGACGATGTTGACGACAAGCGCCTTCGATTCCCCGATGCGGTGCAGCATGTTTAAAAAATCGCTGTCATCAAGCGGCACGTCTTGCACTTCGTTGTAATGTTTCAAGCGGAAGCAGCGCTGGCAAATGATTTCTTCCTCGTCTTTTTCGAGCACGCTTTTCGGCGCATAGCCCGCCTTTTTCGGATCGTCAAACTGAATGGCCGCTCCGCAGCCGATGCAACGCAGTTGTGGCTCCACGATCATTCCTCCCAGTAAATCATCCCTTTTTTGCGCATCACCTTTAAAATTCTCCGCTCCATTTTTCGATTGAAACGCGTCCATAATCCGTCCGTCTGGGCGACCGGGACGACTAAAATCGTGTTCAGTCCGAGCCGGTTGCCCCCAAGCACATCAGTCAGCAACTGATCGCCGATGACGACGACTTCCTCTTTCTTAAGCTCCATCATCTTTAATGCCTGCAAAAACGCGCGTGTCAGCGGTTTGCGCGCTTCAAAGATGAACGGGATGCCAAGCGGCTCAGCAAACGACTGCACGCGTTGTTTATTATTATTCGATACGATGACGACCTTAATGCCCGCCTGCTTCATCGCATCAAACCATGCGGCCAGCTCCGGGGTGGCGCTCGGCCGATCCCATTCAACGAGCGTATTGTCCAGATCGGTGATGATCCCTTTGACCCCTTTTTGTTTCAGCTCATCCGGAGTAATGTCGATCACACGCTTGGCAAACTGGCTTGGCAAAAAGTAGTGAAGCATGCCGGACACCCGCCTTTCCATTTGCTTTTCCCATCATAGCGAATTTGATCGTTTGTTTCAAAACAAAGTTTGCCAATGATAAACAGAAAAAATTTTCGACAAATTTTGCATCTCTCCATCTTGTGGATAACTGTTGCCCACATTATACACAAGCTGGCCATCACACTTCCTACTCTTTATAAACATGTTTTCCACATGTTATCCACCGCTTCCTGTGGATAACAGAACGGTTGTTCTCTTTCACAAGTCATGGTACATTGTAAGTAACCTACCATTATATGTATGACATGTTTGGCATATTCCATCCAAAAAAGGAGGACGCCCCCGATGAAACATTTGTCCGACGAGCTGTTGATCGAGTCGTACTTCAAGGCGAAAGAACTCAACCTCAGCCCGGAATTCATCGAGTTGATTGAAAAAGAAATCCAGCGCCGTTCATTGACCCACAAAATTAAGCTGTCCTCATAAGCGAAGGCCTTCGGGCTTTTTTTGTTTCGGAAAGCCTTAGCGCTCATGCGCCTCGCACCAATAGCCGAGCCGCTCGCCGACTTTGATCGGCATGGGCGCAACAATGCGCGGGTCAGGGGCGAAACTTCCGCGTTCAAACAGCAAGACGACCGTTGAACCGAACGAAAAATACGCCATTTCCTCTCCTTTTACAAGCTGCTCACCCTCATGGGTCAATTCAATGCTGTTGACGAACATGGCGCCGATTTTCACGATCGCCAAGCGCTTGCCGCCGGCTGTGACCTCGGTGATGAGGCGGTAATTTTTCTCGAGCGGCCGACGCCCATATTTTAAGCCAAGACGGTTGACCGGATACGACTTGCGGCCGAGCGCCCACTGCTTTTCGATCACTCCAGATATTGGGCTGTGGATGCGGTGATAATGACTCGGGCTTAAATACAGAATAAAAAAGAACCCGTTCACATACGGTTGTGCCGCTTCAACGCTGCCGAGCATTTCTGCAATGGAATACGGCTTTCCCTTGACGATCATTTCGCAGTTTTCTCGAATCGTGCCCATGTCTTCAATGACGGCGTCGACCGGGCTGACGACCGTATGCTCATCAGCGTCGACCGGCCTCACCCCAGCCTTCAGCCGGCGGACGAACAGTTGCTGCAACGTCTTATAATTTTTTAAGCTTTTTTCCATTTCGTCTTGGTTAATATGATAAATTTTTGCATACGATGATATCAATAGCCCGCTGAGTCGCGATTTGGCAAACGAAGCGAGCAGCTTTGAAGAAAGCGAGTGATTGGTCAGCTCGATGAACAAACGATAAAGCCATTTTCGCAAGCACGTTCCCTCCAATAGCGCAACATCGCCATTCGTTACTACCTTCCATATTACCGCCAAAATGAGTATAATGGTAGTAGAATTTTCTTTTGGCGTTTTCTGTTGGAAAAGGAGTGGGGAAACTTGTTCTTATCGGACTATTTAGATTATACGTTAAAAAAGCTGAAAGCAAACGTGGCAAACATTTTGACGATGACAAACCTGTCGCTTGGCGGCTTTTCCGTCCTGGCTACGCTGAAAGGGCAGCTTCATATGAGCGTGCTGCTCGTTTTTTTAGCAGCGTTTGTCGATCGCTTTGACGGCGCTGTGGCGCGCAAGATGAACATTGAATCCGAACTTGGCAAGCAGCTCGATTCGATGAGCGACATCGTCTCCTTCGGCGTCGCTCCCGCCTTGCTGATGTACCAAGGCTTGTTCCATGAGTTCGGCGCGCCCGGCGCGGTATTCACCGTTTTGTACATCGCTTGCGGCGCCTTCCGCCTCGCTCGCTTCAACATCACAGAAAACAACGGCTACTTTGCGGGGCTGCCGATCACCGCCGCCGGGGTGCTGATGACGCTCGGCTATTTAGCCATCCCGTACTTCCCGCCGCAATCGTTTATGTTTTTGGCGCTCATTTTATCGTTTTTAATGGTCGGCACGTTTAAACTGAAAAAAATATGATGATCATCGGAGCTGCCCTTTCCGTCATCCTAATGGAGCGGGCGGCTTTTTGCGTCTCATGTCACACCTTTTTCCCTTTTCAACCTCCTATATTCAGTATATGATAAATATGGTTTCTTCATAAAAACGCCCAATGGCGTAGATCGTTCGTATGGAAAAAGCGGGGGGATTCATTTGGACAAAACATCGGTCATCGGCATCATCCTTGGTGTCATTGCCGTCGGGCTGGGCATGTACTTTAAGGGCGTTTCGCCTGCTGTATTGATCAATCCGGCCGCCATCCTCATCATTCTCGTCGGGACGGCGGCAGCGGTCGTCATCGCCTTTCCGACGCACGAAATTAAAAAAGTGCCAAAGCTTTTCAAAGTCATTTTCACGGAATCAACGACGCCGACGGTCGAACAACTGATTCCGCTGTTCGTCGATTGGGCGAATATCGCCCGCCGCGAAGGGCTGCTGGCGCTCGAGGCGAAATTGGACGACATTGACGACCCGTTTTTGCGCAACGGACTCAGCATGGCAATCGATGGGCAAACGCAAGAGTTCATCCGGGATGTCATGACAGAGGAAATCGTCGCCATGGAAGAGCGCCACGAAGCGAATGCCGCGATTTTTTCCCAAGCAGGCACGTACGCGCCGACGCTCGGGGTGCTTGGGGCCGTCATCGGCCTGATTGCCGCCCTTGGCAATATGGAAAACATCGCCGAGCTCGGCAAGGCGATCAGCGCCGCTTTTGTCGCCACGATGCTCGGCATTTTCACCGGCTATGTGCTTTGGCATCCGTTTGCCAACAAACTGCGGCGGAAATCGAAGGAAGAGGCGCGCGTGCGCTACATCATGATTGAAGGGGTGCTGTCCATTTTGGAAGGACAAGCCCCGCGCATGATCGAACAAAAACTCGCCTCATACTTGCCGGAAAACGAGCGGCGCCAAGCGCTGGTGCAAGGGGAAACGGCCAATGGCTAAGAAAAAAAAGAACAAGCATGACGACCATATGAGCGAGGCATGGCTGATTCCGTACGCGGATTTATTGACGCTATTGCTCGCCCTATTCATCGTCTTGTTTGCGAGCAGCCAAATCGACCAAAAGAAGTTTCAAGAAATTGCGCGCGCCTTTAGCACCGCCTTTGCCGGCGGAACGGGTGTTCTTGACTTTCAAAGCCCGATCGAGCCGATCACTCCACCGGCCCAAGACGAAGAAGGACGGCATCAAGCAAAGCAGCCTTCCCCAGCCGTAAACGGAAAGGAAAAAGAAGAATTAGGGCAAATCAAAGCGAAAATCGACAGCTACATCCACGACAACAAGCTGACGGGAAAACTGCAGACTTCCTTGACGGACGAAGGGCTCGCGATTACCATTTTGGATGATATTTTATTCGACTCCGGCAGCGCCGAAGTGCGCATGAAAGACCGGCGTCTTGCGGCGGAAATCTCCGCTTTGCTCGTCATGAACCCGCCGCGCAATATCATCATCAGCGGCCATACGGACAACGTGCCGATCCATAATGAGAAATTTGCTTCCAACTGGGAGCTGAGCGTCATGCGCGCCGTCAATTTCATGAAAGTGCTGCTTGAAAACAAGCAACTCGATCCGCGCTATTTCAGCGCCAAAGGGTATGGCGAATACAAGCCCATCGCCTCCAACGCCACCGCTGCCGGGCGGATGAAAAACCGGCGTGTCGAAATTTTAATTTTGCCGCGCACCGACGTCAATGATTCGTCCACATCCACTCAGTGACCGCCGCGCCTTCAGCGGGCGGTTTTCTTTAGCCGTCGCTTTGCCAAAACTCTCTTTTCCATGTCCAAACAGAAAAACCGGCGGTTCGCCGGTTTTTCCTCCTTCGTCCGCAAAGACCTTTATTCGAAAAAATCAAAGCTTGATCGTCCATTTAATGACTCCGGCTTTGGCAAGCGCCTCAACCAAAATGACAACGACCGGCCCGACGAACAACCCGATAAAGCCAAGCAGCTGAAACCCCAGATAGACGCTGACGAGCGCGGCGAGCGGGGAAATGCCCAAATTGGTGGAAAACACTTTCGGCTCAATGATCCGGCGCACGACGGTGATGACGACAAACAGCACGATGAGCCCGATGCCAAGCGTATTGTTGCCGTTCGCCATGCTGATGAGCCCCCACGGAACAAGCACGGAACCCGTTCCTAAAATCGGCAAAATATCAACGACGACGATGACCAGCGCCATCAACGCCGCATAGTCGACCCCCAACACGAAAAGGCCAGCCAGCGCGAGGAAAAACGTAATTAAACTAAGCAAAAACTGCGCTTTTAAAAAGCCGATCCCCGCTTTGCTCAGCTGGGCGACGACCATCCCAAGCCGCTGTTCGGTCCGTTCGGACAAATAGCGGCGCATGCCTTGCTTCAGCTGCGGCAAATCGAGGCAAATGAGAAACAGTGCGATCAAATACACTAAAAAATGAATCAAAAACGCCGGAATGGCGGCAATATAATGGACGAGCGACTGCGTCAAGTTGGTCGCAAACGACAAAAGCATTTGCTCGACGGTATTGACGCCGCGTTCAAGCGAATCGATGATTTCCTGCGGAATGGAGCTGGAATACGACTGCCACGTTTGAATGAGGCGGTCGAGCACTTTCGTCGCTTCGTTTAGCACATAAGGCAGTTTTTGCGAGAGCGCCATCACTTGTTGCACAAAAATCACGACTAGAAAGTAAAGGGAAAGCCCAAGAATGATGATGAACAATGAAAAAATCACCGTGACGGCGTGCGCGCGCTTCAGCTTATAGTTTTCTTGCAATCGGCGGATGGACGGCTCGAGCAAAAGCGCGGTCGCAAGTGCGAAAAGAAGAGGCACGCTGTATGGCACAAGCCATAGCCCCACAGCGAATAGCAACGCAATGATAATCCAACGTTTCACGTTCGTCCCTCATTTTTCATAAAAATTTAGCCAAAAGATGGTTCATGTATAAATATAGCCGACAGCATGCGGACGGGCAACTATTTCATGCGCTCGTTTTCATCTGCAGCGCGGCGTCGTCGTTGCCAAACGATGTAAATCGCCGCCACCGCCACCGCCGCTGCAATAGCCGGTCGGACGTATGGCGCCGCCATCTCGTCAATTTGCCGCCATCGTTGGCCAAGCTGCTCTCCCAACCAAATAAACAAGATGGACCATGGGATGATGGCCAACACCGTGTAAATCGTAAACGGCAACCACTTCATCCGCGCAATGCCGGCGGGGATCGAAATCGCATGGCGGACAACGGGGATAAACCGGGCGCTGAAAATGACGCCGGGGCCAAATTTCGCAAACCAGCGTTCCGCCACATCCAAATGTTTTTTCTGGATCAATACATATTTCCCATACTGATCTAGAAACGGCCGTCCGCCATAGTAGCCCATCCAATACAAAAACAACTGCGCCACCGTGCCGCCTATTGTCCCAGCTGCCACGGCCCCAGCAAATGAGACATCCCCCCGCGCTACCAAATAACCGGCATAAGCCAACACGATCTCGCTGGGGATCACTTCCACCATCAAGGCGAGAGCGATGCCGACATAGCCTAAACTGGTCAAAAAGGAAAACATCGATTGAATGACTTCGTGCACCGTTTTTCCTCCTTGTCTTTCGCTTCCTTGTCCATTTTTTCATTATACTATACGTTCCTTGCCAACAAAACGGGAAAAGCGGCTGATCATTCAGCCGCTTTCACGAGTGTCGATGATCATCTATATAGATGCAATTTAAAGCTTTAACATTTTTCGTCTTTGCCGGTCATTGCATCCGACTGTCGAGTGACCGAACAGCGCCGCTTCCAGACCCATGAATGGGTCTGTGAAGCGGCATTGTTCGGTCTTCCGTCACGCTAAGGCGTGACGGAGGCAAGCCACACGCTTGCCTTCGACAGTCGAAAATGGGCAAACCACTTTTCTGTCAAGGATATGTTAAACTTCTTTGTTGCATCTATATANGCAAGCCACACGCTTGCCTTCGACAGTCGAAAATGGGCAAACCACTTTTCTGTCAAGGATATGTTAAACTTCTTTGTTGCATCTATATACATAGTTATTATTGGTTAATCAACACATCTGAGCCACTTTTCTCTTAGGCGCTTTGCTGCTGCAGCTCAGCGATGTATTGTTTTCCTTGTTCTTCGTTATATTGCCCTTCCCATTTCGACATCACAACCGCCGCCAGCGAGTTGCCGATGACGTTGACCACTGTGCGCGCCATGTCCAAAAGGCGGTCGATGCCGGCGATAAACGCCAATCCTTCAACTGGAATGCCAACCGTGCCAAGCGTCGCCAATAAGACGACAAACGATACGCCTGGGACACCGGCAATCCCTTTGGACGTCACCATTAAAACGAGCACAAGCGAGATTTGCTGCGAAATCGGCATGTCGATGCCGTACAGTTGAGCGATAAAGACAGCCGCCAGCGCCTGATAGAGCGTTGACCCATCCAAGTTGAACGAATAGCCGGTCGGAACGACAAAGGATGTTACAGCCTTTGAACAACCGAATTTCTCCATTTTTTCCATAACCTTAGGCAACACGGTTTCCGAGCTCGACGTGCTATAGGCAAGCACTAATTCATCCTTTAAGATTTTTATAATATGGAAAATATTTGTACCTACCAATTTGGCCACAGCGCCAAGCACCACCAACACGAAGAACGCCATGACCGCATAAACGAGCACAACAAGCTTGCTGAGCGGAAGGAGCGAAGCGACGCCGAATTTCGACACCGTCACGCCGATCAAGGCGAAAACGCCAAACGGCGCAAACTTCATCACTTGGTTCGTCACATAAAACATCGCTTCCGCTGTGCCTTGGAAAAAGCGAAGCACCGGTTTCCCTTTTTCACCGATCGCGGCTACGCCCAACCCGAACATCACCGAGAAGAAGATGATCGGCAGCATATTCCCGGTCGACAGCGCTTCAAACACGTTTTTCGGCACGATGTTGACAAATGTTTCAACCATCGAATGGTGCTGCACTTCGTTCGTCGTATCGACATACGACTGGATATCCGTTTTCTCAAGCGACTTCATATTGACGCCGACGCCTGGTTGGAAAATGTTCGCTGCCAAGAGGCCGACGATAATGGCAATCGTCGTAATGATCTCAAAATAAAGGATCGTTTTGCCGCCCAACTTTCCGAGCTTTTTCACATCACCGACGTTGGCGACGCCGACAATCAAGCTCGAGACGACGATCGGGATGACGATCATCTTAATTAAACGGAGAAAAACATCTCCGATCGGCTGCAAATACGTCGCTACTTTAGGGCTTCCGTAAAAAATGGCCCCAACCATAATCCCGAGAATAAGGCCGATGAAAATTTGCCATGCCAAGCCGATCTTGCGCATGATGCTTTTTCGCCTCCTTTAGACAAATTTAGACAAAAGACGACAAAATTATTTTACTTTTAAAAATAAAATCTGTCAATATTTTTGATTGAAATCGCTTCATCAAAGGATATAAATGAAAGAATTCAGTTTTTTAAAATAATTTCTATTCTTCCACTACTGAAAAAGCGGGTCGCTGCACCAGCAACCCGCTTTTGTTATGACCGCCGTTTTTCTTTTTCCTGCCGATAAAACTCGTGAAACATTTTCATTAATGCCCGTTTTTCAATGCGCGAGACATAGCTTCTCGAGATGCCGAGCTCTTTGGCGATTTCACGCTGCGTTTTTTCCCGCTGCCGACCGAGGCCAAAGCGATTGATGATCACCTCTTTTTCCCGCTCATCAAGCACGCTGATATATTGTTTGACTTGTTCGAGCTCCATGTTCAAGTGGATTTCATCGACGATGTCTTCGCCTTCGGCTTTTAAAATATCAAGCAGGCTGATTTCGTTTCCTTCTTTGTCCTGGCCGATTGGCTCATGCAACGAGACGTCTTTGCGCGTTTTTTTTAATGAACGCAGGTGCATCAGAATTTCGTTTTTTATGTCATTAGTGTGCGGAAATAAATAGAAATCAAAACAAAACAATTTCAATATCATCTTTGTCAAGTACACGAATTTCTTTTATCACTTTGCGTACTATTGCCTGTTTCGTCTCAAAGCTTAATTCATCTTTATGCCGCGTGAAAAAGTCCATCGCTTCACGTAATATATGCTCGCTAGGTTTTTTATCTTGCAGTGCCCTTAATTGTTGTTCCAACTGAGTGTATTGCTCCGTTAAATCCTTTTCCCGCTGTTGTAGATGGCGGATTTCTTGTTTGATTTCCTCTAAGTCAATCTCATCATCGGACATTGCCACAAGACTTAATAATCTTTTACGCCCTTTCCTTGCCCGCTCAATTTCTTTTTCCAGCCTGTCGAGCTCTGCTTTTTCAAAGTTGCCATCTGTTCTCTCAGGCTGGAAATCGCTTAACCGATCGGGATTGTTGAATATGTCCATTAAATGAGACCATACAACTTTTTCAATTTCGTCCGCTCTAACAGTCATCCCGCAGCCCCTGTGCTTAGCGCCTGCTGTGTTCTTTATGTCCGTATACTCGCGATAATACTTCCCCCAATTCTTCGTATATCTCCCTGTCATCGTATTGCCGCACTGGGAGCAGCGCAATAAGCCGGACAGCAAGTATTTATGCTTGGTCGTTTTGGCATAACGGCGCCTGGACTGCTCTAACAGCATTTGCGCTCGCTTGAACTGTTCTTCCGTCACGATCGCAGGCACATCGACATAAATCCATTCCTCTTTTGGGCGCAGTGTCATGGGCACTTTCTGATCCTTGCGATATCGGTTTGCAATCATTCCTTCCGTATTCCACCGGTTTTGCGGCCTTTTCCCCATATACGTTTCATTCATCAGGATTTGCCGCACCACTTGACGATGCCAGACCGTTTTGCCTGTTTTCGTTTTCACTTTTTTCTCTGTTAGATAATGAGCAATCCCATTGATCCCTTTAAACCGATCCTGGCGGATAAAACTGTCAAAAATAAACCGGACAATTTCTGCTTCTTCTTCGTTTATCACAAGTTGGCCCGTTTGTTTATCATAATCGTAGCCATATATCTTATCATCTTTGACAATCTTACCTTCTTTGGCTTTTCTCAGCCTCCCAGCCATTGTACGCTCCCGGATCTTCGCTTTCTCAAACTCGGCAATGGCTCCCCTAAGTGAAAAAAACAGCTTGCCTTCGGGCGTATTTTCGTACTCTCCGTTCACAAAAATGAGTTCAACGTTATTTTTGCGCAGCTCATCGTCAAGGAGCAACTGATGCATAAGATTTCGCGCTAAGCGATCGGGATCGTAAACGATAACGGCCTCAATAAGCCCTTTCCTTACATCATCCCGCAGCTTTTCAAGCCCTGGGCGCTCTAAAAATTCCCCGGAGTAGCCTTCATCCGTATATATCAGCACTTGGTCTGTTCCTGCTTTTTTCTTGGCCTCATCAATCTGGTGGGCGATCGAATACCCCTTTTGAGCTGATTCCTCCGTCGATACTCTTGCGTAGATCGCCTTCATCTTTTTGGGCTAGCTCCTTTCTTACCATGTATATCTTTATTAAATAATGATAACAGTCCTTAATTGACTTGTCAGTATGCTCCCCATATATGATGCGTACACGCATGCGCATACCCCCTTGCTGAAGGATATGCGCTCATCGTTTGTACACATGACCCATAAAAAAACAGATAACATGTCCACGCATGCTATCTGCTGCCAGTTCTGATTTCATGTATATGCTCTTTTGTTGCTATTCTTTCGTTCATTATTGCTTTCATCAAATGCTTCGTCTCTCCTAAAAATTCGCCGATAAACAGTCCAGTTAGTAAGCACGTTGCAAACATGCCTTGCATGACATACGGGAACAAGTACGGGACAATGATATAGCTAAGCGCTATGCCGCATAAGGCCGTAGCCAGGCTTAGCCAAAAATCCGGTTGTTTAAATAGTTTCAGCATATGCATGCCGCCCTCCTTCTAATCGAGCAGCTATATTTTCAAACGCCTGCAAAATATCGCTGGCATCAATCTTCTCACGCCCGGCCTCCTGCTTAATAATCGTGGTGTACGAATATATGAATGACGCCAGCATTTCTTTCTGTTCATCTGAAAAATCTATATCACACAGCTTCTTAGTATCATCGACAACACGTCCAAGCAAGTCAATGATCGAATCGTAACAAGCAAGCTGTCTTTTTGCCTCAGACAAACTATAATTTCGTTTCAATGCCTTTTTGATTTCTTTACGCATTATCCCCATATGAATCAATAACATGCCTACTTCCGTATTCGTCAATTGCATCTTCATGATTTCTCTCCTTTTCTGATTTCGTCGATATATTCCCTCAACTTGCGATGTTCAGACTCTGTCAGCTCATTAGGACGCATCATAAAAAAGGAGTTTCGCCCAATCCTAATGCGCCTATCAGCAAACTGTTTCACTCGTTCCCAGTGCATACATACAGATGGAAGCAAAATATACCCCATTCGGTTGACAATGTCCTGCGCGATTTCAAGTTGCTTAAAGAAATAAAATTTTTGCGTGATTTTCGCGAATTTCACGACTGGAATAGACGGAAAATGATACAACAATGTACGCGGATCTTTTTCTTTATAGTGCTGCGGCACCAGTGAGTAGTTCACGGGCAGCCCTCCTTACGCTTTGGCGTGATTTCTCATGTATTTCCTCAAGCGTTTGGAAAAATTCGTTTCCTTCCCGCTCAGTGGAGGGGAGAGGGAAGCCCAGCACCATCGTGTCCGTATCATAGAGCCCTAGCTTAAATATCTTCTTCGCCTTCCACATCGGGAGAAATTGCCGATGCATAAACTCGCCCGTTTGATAATCCGTAAAGTGGATTGCAAAGCCGCGATCACCAATTTTTCTGACATTAATCAGAACCTCGACGATCTGCCGGATGCGACTGTCAACGTTGTTTATGCTTGGAGAACAATATATTTGCACACTTTTCATCTTTCTCGTGAACATCATGACTTCCGTTGCAATCGTCGCGCCGTATTTCGACCATTTGCGGTTTGAAAACGCCATTTGCGCTTCGTCCCAGCAACAAATGCTGCCTTGCGCTTCTGCTACCTTATACCAGTCTGTATAGTGTTCAAGAGGAATCGAATCTTTCAAGCCGTAGTTTGAAAAAAGTTGAATATCACCGCCACGCTCACGCACTTTTTCTCGCCAATGATGCGCCAAAAGCGACATCATCAACGTTTTCCCAGCTCCTAACGGCCCTTGTATGAAGAAATGATGTGCCATTACCGTTTTCCTCCCTTCTCAACGCCATTCGGCGCGACAATGACCGGCTTTGGTGGCTTCGGAATCAATGCTTCGATCGTATCAATGTAGTATTGTGGATCAGCAACAAGCACCTTGCCTTGCATGATAAAGTTGATAATTTCACGATACGGATCACTATTTCCGTGCAAGTATTCATTCCTCGAAAGACTTTCGAGCAACAAAATCGCTTTAATTTGCCATTCTTGCAGTTCCTGCGCTTTTGTCGTCATTTCTTCGAGAACTTGTTTGACGTCTGATATGTGCTGCACTTGCGGGAACAAATCATCAGATATAACGCTTTGTAGCTTTTCGGCATTGCTTTGCATTATGCTCCCCCTCCGCAGCTGGAAATGCCAATAATGATAAACGCAAAGAACACAAGCCCGAATAAAAGGATTTTTGTCATATCAAGTTGGCTTGGTGGCTCTGGCGGACGATATGACGTGATTTGCCGTAGCACCATACTTTTTTCTAGATCTGCCAATCGTTGTGTTTCCTGTACCGACCGCGACGGCGCGCGATAGAAAAAGTGTCGTCCCTCAGGTCCAGTCGTAATCTCACAGTCATGTATTGGCACTTTATATTTGCCTGTCACATACACTGCACCGTCGCGAATTTCGTCAATACGCTGTATATCACTCGTTTTTTGTTCGTCGTCAAACACAATCAATATGTCGTTTGTTTCTGGAAAAAACTCGTCCTTTTCCTTTTTCTTTAGCAATCCCATTTAAATTACCGCCCTTCTCTGTTGTTTCTTCAAGGTTTTTCTATTTGAAAACTGAACGATTTTCCACCCTAAAAAGGCAACAACACCAATTCCGGACGCCGCCCCAGCACCAAGCGTAAACATATAGATAAATGCATCTACCACCACTTTACACCCTCTTTCAAACTATAATAGAGACGCATGACTGATCGGAAAATCAGCAGCGATCCTAAGATCACAACGGATGCCAACGCTGACGACACGACAAGTTGCCAAGCTGTCGGCATGTCGCCAAACACGGCGAGATATTTGCCGACATTTAAACCTTGAGCGGTTATTTGCCCAACTGCGCGTAGCTTTTCTATACCCATATCTAAAAATGTGATTGGGGGATTAAAAATTTTATCAATGAAACTGTGTATGGCCTCTTTAATGTTCACTATCAATCTCCCCCTACTCTGATCGACGACAGCAGCTTGATCGCTGCCACAGCCGTAAACATCCACAAAATAAAAAGCAATATATAGGCGATTGGCTCCAACTTCAAAGGCTGCATAGCCGCAAAAATCTTGCCTAACATTTCAGAATAGCCGTTTCCACTTCCGCCGCGCGGAACATATACAAGGCTGGCAAGCGTCTTTGCAAAGCCGACAAACAGCGAAACAATCATTTTCGCCAGCTCGAAAAACAGCAAAAACAGCTTTACAGCTAGAACGCCGATTTTATACAAAAAGTACAGCAGCCCGTCAATCAACGCGTAAATGACTTCAAAAAACCCGGCGATTAAATCAATAAGCCCTTGAAACAGCTTTTTTAACAGCCGCCCTATCCACTTTATGACTGACCATATGACATCAAAGAGCTTACCAAACGCATCGCCGAGTATGCCTGCTAATACTAACGGCATAAAAATCATCGTTATCACCTGCGAATCAGACTATATAACAGCCCAATCAGTTTTTCACCGAACATTGCTACTGCGAAAATAAATAGGATGGGCGTAATATATGGCATGTATCGTTGAAACACGATATCAATGACCTCCTGTACGATATTGACATTCATGATTTCATACGCCCTCCTTTTACTAAAATCGTTTTTCGCAAAAAAGCAATAAATGGCCTCCAAAAAATGAATACAAACAACACTAAGATCAGCGGAGCCGCCCAGGAGAGAATGTTTGCAACAGTTTTCATGAAATCATCGAATGTTATAGGGAATTCAATTTTCTTCCCTACTGCTGGCACCTGTACAGCCTGTCCTTCTGTGCCAAATTCTCCGACCGGCACTAATTTTGCGTCATATCCTCCAAAGAAGTCCGCCTTCAGATCTTCTTTTTTAATCATTACTCGCTGTGATGCTGCATCAACTACTGTATAACTCTTTCCACCGATCAGCACTTTCACTGATCCTTTTGTAGGGCTTGTCCATGTGACGACATAGTCGCCGTTTTCATTTTGCGTTGTCGCCACGCCAGTTAAGACCGGAACAGGCTCGGACGGTGTTGTCGTTTCAATCGTTACCCCTTGCGACTCATTTCCCTCTGTATTGACCGATGTCACCTTATACGAATACGTCGTGTCTGGTGTGACGGTCAAGTCCGTCCAGTACGTTCCGTTTGTTTCAAACATCGGCGTATAGCCATCCGATGTCGTAGCGGCGGAAACAGCTGTCGCGCCAAAAAGTTGATCCCAGAACGATTGTTGTTCTATCTTTTTTCGATATATCTTCACATGCGAGAAAAACTCGCTATCTGGAAGTTTCCAGGATAACTTCACACGGTCGTATTTTGCGTCGGCTTGCAGGTCAGTGATATCTTCTATCGGTATTGTTGTCTTTGCGGTTGCTGTCTGTCCTGACGATGAATATCCTCCATTGTATTTCGAAACAATTTTTACTGTGTAGGATGTGTTTGGACTCAGATCAGTAAATGTATACGTCGTTGTGTTTTTATCCAAAGATGTGATGAGTTTTTCGTTTAAATAAAGATCATTGCCGATAAATCCTAAGCCGTCAGGATCATCTGGATTTATCCATTTTGCAAAAATCGAATAGGGAGAGGGAGATAAAATCAAGTTCGCAACATCGGGCGGCGGTGGAGTTTTTACCGATGTTGTTATCCCCTCTGATTCATTGTTACTCGTATCGAACGTCGTTATTCTAATATTATATGTGGTATTAGGTTTTAATTCGGTTAATCTATAAGATGTTGTGGTACTCCCCAAAGTTTTCACTAAAACCCCATTTACATACAATCTAGTTCCTGTGTAATCACTATCAGTAGGTTTATTAAAGGTAAGCAAAATCGTTGTAGTAGATGACGTTGTGACTAGATTTGTCACTTCATGTGGTGGTGTTTTGTCAATTGGCACCGTCATTTCAACCTCATAAACCAGCAGCGGAAAGTAATCTGCGTAAGATGTAGAATAGACTGTGACTTCTGTAGCCTTGTCCGGAATAGCAAAATCATACGCAATTAAACTAGTTGTATAAATTTTAATATTACCACTATCCCAAACTACTCCTTGAGAATTAGAAAACACAATTCTATATGATCCCAAATATTGGTTTACTGGATAGTTAGTAGTTCTGAGATGTATTTTCATTGAATTCGAACCAGAAGGAATTAGATATTTGATATATCCATTCCCCCCCAAATTAGTATATGAAGTCAGATTACTATCAACAGAATTTTGGGGGTTATATCCCGCTACAGGGCTGACAGAATTAATAACGACAGGAGAGACGTAACCGCTCGTTACAGCCGCAAAAGCAGAATTCAAAAAAGAAAATGAAATAAAAAATATACAAACTATAAAAGTTATTCTTACCCGCATTGTTTAATCACTACCTCCCCCCACTCCCATCCGGATCATCAGGGTGTTTTTTGTAGTATTTTGATCCTTGTATGCCGTCGTCTTGGCTTGGTATTGGCGCGTTTCCGCCATTGTCGCCTGGGCTTGGCGGTGTGTCGTTGTTTTGGTTTGGTATTGGCGCGTTGCCGGTGTCCGGTGTCCCGTCTTGGTCTTTTGGAATAGGCATTGGCTGATCATCCGGCTGTTGTGGATGTCCCGCGTCCCATCCCCCTGCGTCAGTGTTCCCCGGCTCCGGCATCTTGTCCGGCAATGGTGGCAATGTGTCCAGTGGATTCACGATGTCAAATCCGCCTGAGTCATCGTTCCGAAACAGAATTTCCGGAGCTTGATTTTCGATATTTTGTTTCGTGAATCCTGACGTATCAAGCCCCGAATCGGGCATGCTTGGCACTTTGTCCTCGATGCCGTGTGTGTCCACCCCTGGGAGATCTGGCGGCTCTGCCGGCGGCGTTGGTGCTGTTCCAAGCATGACCTCCATATCAGCAATCAACCGCGGCACAATCGTATCACGAAAAATGGCCGCGACTTGGTTCCAGTTCGGCGCTGGAGGGATGGCATCTCTAATTTCATTGAGCTTCCTCATATACTCACTCCATCCAGGACAATTGAATAGGTCGCAACCAATACAGTTGTTTCCTGCCGAATCAGCCCCCATAAAAACCACATGCCGCGATAAATCATTATCAGACCATGCCTCTAACGCATGAAATTCTCCTACTGATGCCCGAATCCTAAACCCTTTTGCTCCTGGAGGAAAGTTATATTCAGAAAATCCAGCTAAGGCTGATGATCCCAATAAATTACCCGTCTCATCAAACCATTGCAGTGCACCTTGTCCGGATCCTTGAATTTTTACCCTTGTCCAGTTGTCGTCATGATATATACTGTCTGCCCAAAGGATTGCATCGCCGCTTTGGGATCCAAAATATCCATAGATACATTCACCGTTTGAACATACCGCATCAGCTGCATACAATCGATCGGGCAAGATCATCGCATATGCAACTGCTATGGCTAAAATCACCAATGTCATTTTTTTAACCATATAATATATCCCACGCCCCCTATGTTAAAAAGGGGGATAGTGACATCCCCCTTTTTTGGCTCATTACTTAGCCGTGGCGCGTCCAAAAATAGACTTGATAAAAGAAATGATTTTCGGTGCGAACCCAAGCGCCAAGGCAAGCAACACAAACGGACCCACCCAAGAAATGAGGCTGTTGACACTGCCGATTAAATCTGAAACCGAAAACGGCAACGTCAGCCCAGAAAGATCAATAGCGGCACCTAAAGCAGGCATGAATGATTCCTCCTTGATTTAATAAGATTTATTTCACTAGCAATGCTAGTTGAAACCTAATACCGTCGTATTTCATAATCATCAGTCTCATCCTGTCTGTTGATCTCGTTTTCATTGGCAAAACTTTTTTTAATGACCGGGATCAACAGCGATATAGCACCGGCCGCTGCCATGATCATAATGGCAGGTGCCGCATAAAACAAAATCCATTTGACGTAATACCAAAACTCATCCAACCTCGCTGGCGTAAAAAACGTCTGAAACTGCGGCATCTTATCACGACCTCGATCTGATCGCCACGATCACGCCATGCAACAGCATCCCGACGGCGACAATGGCGACGACAAGCATGACGAAGGGAGCAACGGTTTTCAATAAAAATCCGAAAACACCCCAAAAAAACGACCAATCGAACACATTCCCGATACTGGACATTTTCTCCCTCCTTATCTCATCGTCTGATAAATCGCCGTCGCCACGAAACAGAATGTCAAAAAAATCGCCCAGGATGCTAACGCAGTGATGACATCGCCGTTACCAAATACAACCTTAAAGGCATAGGCAACCAGCGTTCCTGTGGTTACCATCGCTGTTTCGCCCCTTTCAGAGCTGACACCAAAAACATGGTGACGGGGTGCAACAACAAGCACGATCCGATGATGATGAGGTAGGCACCTAAGATATCTTTAGAAGTGGCAAAAATAAGGCTGTACATTATCCTACCTCCTCATAAATCGCTCTAGCACCATAAAAATCAACATAGCCGCCAATATAACGGAAATGACGACATCGCCAAGGGTGATCTCGTGAATGACCACAATATTTCCTTCTTTTGTTTCGATGACGGTATGTTCACGCATCTCAACATATCCGATGTTCGATGTTTGGTCATTCATTAATTTTTCACCCCCATCTTAAATGTACAAGCCCGTTTTGCTCTTTCATATCACCAAAAAATTTTGGTCATATCAATGCAGAAACCGGGCAAAGCTGTCTTCGCCCGGCCAACAAGACTTTCATAAAAATTCGTCTTTAATTTCCCAGTACAGATTAAAGATTAGAAATCTCGTCGTTCATTTTTATAGATATATAATATCTTTAAAACCTTACACGTTTACGATAAAGTTCCTACCCGTTTTTGTTTTCCCGGTTTCAAGCGTCGTAATCCAGTCACTTAAATCTTGTTCTGAACATCCAAGTTCTTTTAATTCTTGTGGAAATTCGCGAAATTTTCTTTTCCACCTCCGCATCTTCTTCAACGCCTGCCTAGCCTCCCCAAAAGCATATACTCGCCGTTCACGTCTCGTTGAATATTCCTGCCCTCTGTCATACACGCACAGATAAATATATCTCTTTCCATTTGATTTCACCTGGGACAAATACATTTTTCACACCTCCATCACCGGACTAGATAGTAGATGAATACTCCCATGATAATCAGAAACAAACCAGAGAAGACTACTGTATCCAATAAGTCTCTTACTTTACTATTCATCGATCCCACATTCCTTTTCTTCACATTGAGAATATATCCCGCAATGGCATTTTAGTTTTGGAATTACCTCGATGCTCCAAATTTCAAATCCGCACTGTTCGCAAAAAAAACGAAACATTCTTCATTTCCCCCTTTTTCCTTTAAGCCAATGATGAGTCAATTCTGACAATGCATCTAATAAACGCCGCTCAACAGTTTTACTGTTCCCTGCATCCTGTAGCTGCTCAATTCGTTTTCCCTTAACTTCCTCGATCGAGCGTAAGCATAATTTAAAAGCAGTCATATTGCTCCCCTTTCTTTATAGAGAATATATATTTGCTCGCCCATCTTGTCTTTTTATCCATTCTATGAAACCAACAGCTTCGGCCAATGCATGATGAAAAGGAACGCGATTAGCTAAAACTTTTATTCGATACGGACGGGGATCGCCGTGAATGTAGCTTCCTCGCCAAACGATAGCTTTATTTCCTTCCCTCTCAATAAACAAGTACGATCCTTTCCCATATCGGAACTCGTAAAGCTCTCCATAAGCATATATTAGAAAACCATATCGCCGAGCTTGTTCATTTTCTTCCAACCGTCTTTTGATTTCCTCCTTGTGCTGCTGGATTTGTTTTTTTAAATCCATTGGCAAGCTCCCGTCTTTATAAAGCAAGCTGATTTTGTTGTTTTTTACTTTTATTTCAATATTTAGATTTTCTAATCTGTAAAAAATGTTATACAACATATAACCCCTCCTTATCAGTTACTTAGTTACTTCAAGTTACTTAAAAAGGGGTATTTTCCGTAATTCACACCATAGAGAATATTCCCTAAAAACGGGTAACTCATGGTAACTAAGTAACTATATTTCTTCCTCAACTAAGTTACTAGTTACCTCAAGTTGCTTATTTTTCGGTATTTCCTCAAAAATACCGCCTATAGGCGATTTACCGGAATTTGAGTAACTGGAGGTAACTTTATAACTTTCAGCGGAAAGACCGATGCCGAAAAAGAATGTTTTGTTTCCGGTGGATTTCCGTTTTTCAAATCCGCGCAGCACCAATCTCGCAGAAAACTTTTGCTTTTTCAACGGGATTTCACTGTTTTCCTCGCACCAGCTGATATATTCCTTATACAACTCGTTCAGCTGGACTTTTGCTCCTGGATGGATCACACAACAATCATTCAAAAAATTGCTGAGCAGATCCATTTCCTCTTTATATTCATCCGTCGCGTTTTTCACTTCGTCCGGCTCGCCTAAACCTTCTTTTTGCCATTTCAAGCATCCTTCAACAGCCCAACGCAAAATGCCTGGAAGCTCATTCAGCAATTTTTCAGGTAGATGCTTGTCTACCTGTTCTTTTGGGATCGTATACGTGAATGGCACAAGACGAATACGTCGCCATATCCCTTCATCATCACCTTTGATGATTGGCTTATGATTTGTCGTGAAGAAAATCTTGAATTCAGGCACAAATTCGAAAAATTCCTTGCGTAGGAAACGGGCTGTGATCGGTTCACCTCCCGTCAGCTGCTTGATGAGCGATTCACTGAGGCGCTGGCCGTCTTCGCTCTCAACGGCTGATACAAAACGTGCTCCATGCAGTCGGGCAATATCGTTATTGATCCCTGAATCGTTCATTTTCGCGGTAAATGTATTAGAATTAGTTTGTTTAGCATAATCGCCTAATAGTGCCTTCACCGTGTTTATAAATGTCGATTTTCCGTTCCTCCCAGTTCCCCAAAGGAAGAACACAACTTGCTCACTTATATCGCCGGTCAATGCGTAACCAATCGCTTTTTGCAGGAAGTTGATAATATCAAGCTTCACATCGTCCCCGTCACGAAAAATTGACTCAAGAAAGGCGATCCATGTTGGGCATTTTGCGTTCGGATCGTATGGAATATGTGTGTTTTTCGTCATCATATATTTGCGATCATGTGGCAGCAGCTCACCTGTCCGTAAATCCACCACGCCATTTGCGCAATTCAGCAAAAATTTATCCTTGTTCAGCTCATCCTGACTGATCGGAAGCATTGCTTCTGCTCTTGCAATCGAGTTTAAAAACACCGAGCTTTTTTCACTCGCTTTTGCCCAGCGCAACAATTCATTGCGCGCGTCATTATTTTCCTCTTGCGCTGCTTCCACATACATTTCGCGAAACGTTCGAATTGCAATGCGTTCAATCTGCTTTTTCTTGTCCTCTACCCATGTTTTTCCATCCCAGATGAGCCATTCCTCAAATTCGACGCAATAGCGCAAGTTTTGACCGTTCCGCGCGACAAGTCGTTCGGCGTTGCCCATTTCCGTTAGGTTGAACTTTTTCCCTTCTTTTCGCGATGGAGAAGGCATCGGTAGCGGCGCAAAATAGTCCGTTCCACTTGGTTCATGTTTCAATGCACTATTTAATGTGTTTGCAAATTCACGCTGGTCTAATGGAGGAAGAAAAAAATAGCGATTTAGGAAGCTGGCTATTTCATGGACTTGCTCTTGTGTGTAGCCAAATTCAACGAGCCGGCAGCAATGGGCATATAGCGCGTTGTTCCGTCCCCCCTCGTGCATCGGAATCGGAAACGGGCGTTGCGCTTTATCAATCTTTTTTAATCGCTCAAAATAGATCGGCATCGGCGAAAGTTCCCCGTCTGCAATATGTACCCATTGGCGTCCGCCTGTATTTTCGCTTGGAAGAACGACTTGCCCGCGCCCGGAGAGACGATAGTCACCGACAAAGCCGCCAGCCATGAGCACTGTCGCGTCTTGTCCTTTGATTTTCCCTGTCGAACGAAAGAAAAATTGAAAACCTCGTATTGTGCGAATCGCATGAAATTTATATCCTTCCCGCAAAAGCCCCTTTAAAATTAGCTCCCCTTCTGTCTGTTCATCGATGTCAATTACGTCATAGCCATCGGGAATGACAAGCCCTGTCCAGCCTTTTTGCCGCAGCCAGGATCGAATCTCTCCTTCTGTCATGCCTGGTCGATTTAGATCTTGCCAGCCTTTCATGCACGGCCGTTTCGCAACACTGTATGCCTTTTGCGGATCAGATTCATTGTTCATCCGTGAATAGCCAACTAGCCGGATAATCTTGAGGGGCTTTTTCGCTGATGGAAAAAGCCTCTCAAGACTCATTTGAAAGTCAAGTGCTGCCTGCATACTGTGATCCTCACTTTTTCGGGAATGTATATTTCACTTGATCAGTCCAAACATCGTAAAACACTACCATGGTGTGTCCGTTTTCATCGCGTATCAGCTTTCCAGCTGGAAACACGGAAAAATCTTCGACTTGGATAGCGGTCATATCAAACGCCTCCTCGATCCACTGCATTACAATTGGAACATATTTTTGCATTGGATCGGCCTTTTGTTTTGTCAGCATTTCGGAGTCCCCCTTTTTGATTTTTCTTCGCTATGTTATATTTTTAATAGGCATATTTTTTAGAGCAGTGAGCGTTAGGGCGCTTGCTACTTTTTTTATGACGCTTTTTCATCAGCGCTCCGTCTTTCTTGCACTTTTTTATATTCATCGGGCAAAACTTGAGCCAAATATGCATACACATCTTTCTCCACTTGGCTGAACATTGGTCCCTTTATGATCGTTACTTTCATCCAAGTTTCCCCCTTACCACCCTTATAGCCCTATGTTTCGAGCTTTTTTCATCTCGATTTCTTGCAACTTATCCAGCACAGACTCAAACGATTTAATGACTTGACGTGCAGTTTTGTAATCTTTTGTCATGACTGCATCGAGCATATGATCAATGCATCCAATTGCTCTGTTAAAGTGTTCTTTTTCCTCAACAATCAGCGAAATTTTTACTCTCACTCTTTCACTCCTTTTCAATACAATGGATGTATAGGCATGAAATTATGCAGTCGCAATACACGAAACGTGACATTCATTTTCAAAAAAATATGTCCAGTCGAAGGAAAGAACGTTGGCGATTCGCTTTGCCACTTCCACGCTGGGATTTCTTTGACCATTTTCAATCATGGCATAAGTGCTTCTCGAGATCCCAGCTAATTCAGCGAGTTCTTTTTGAGTCATCTTTTTGCTTAGACGCATATTTTTAAGCCATTTCCTCATTAAGTTATCACCTCCTTCAAAGTCACAAAACGCGTATCGTTAACCAAAGTATATGTCACAATTCGTGTAATGTCAATATAAAAATACACTATTTGTGTAAATTATTTTTTTGTCACTTTTTGTGACTATAATTAAATCTAAGGAGGATGTTAACAATGGTCGATTTAGGGAATCGTTTACAGGAACTTAGAAGTAAATTGAATATGCGACAAGAAGATGTAGCAAAAAAGATTGGCGTAGGCCGTACTACCTATGCAATGTATGAACAGGGAAAAAGAGAACCTGACTATGAAACGCTTCTCAAGCTTGCCGATCTATTTGAGGTTTCAACAGATTATTTACTGACCGGAAAAACAGTTGAATCTAAAAAACCAACAAATCTCTTCTTTTTCGACACCGAAGGATTAACCGAAGAAGAAATCAATGAAATAAAAAAACATATTGAGTACGTAAAATGGAGAGCCCAACAGGAAAGGAAAAGTCATGAATAAACGAGATAGACAAACGCTGGCAAGATTAGGCGGATTCACTTTTTTGGTTTTCATTTTTCTTATCCGTTCAAAGTTTAACAATCCATATGTTTTCTTAGGACTTTTGATTTTTGGAACAGCCTTTGTTGTCACTCTAATTGAATCATTAATCCCTGTCAAATCTTCAGCAAGGAAAAGACAATCCCCGCAGAAAAAAATATCGGAGTCCAAGAAAGTCACTAAACCGGCAACTGGAAAATACGGCGTTCGTTCGGATCACGTTATTTTGCAAACACCACTTGAGCATTTATCAGGGCTGGAATTCGAGCAACTTGTGTATTTGTACTTAAAATCAACCGGCTGGCAGCCGATCAAAACACCTGAGGCAAAAGACGGGGGCGTCGATATCGTTGTCACTAATAAGGTAGACGGTCTTAAGATAGCGGTACAAGTGAAGCACTACTATCGTTCCAAAAGCCAGGTGACGGTTAAGGATATACGTGAACTTGACAGCGCCAAGAAGAACCACGGCTGTATCGGAACATGGTTCATTACATCTGGAACATTTACAAATGCCGCACTTGTGGAAGCCGACATGCGAAAAATGCAAACATCGGACATCACATATGTTGAAACCAAAATTTTGCCCTGGAGAGAACGTGCTAAAAAGCATCAAAAAAGCCACTCCTAGAGAGAGTGGCTTTCGGAATTAAAATAAACACTTCATCTTTCTCCTATCCCCGTAACTTCTCTTCTCTCCCACTTTCCCTCGATTATACCATATTCTTCTTGCAAATAAGAACATACGTTTCTATAATTAAAGATAAATGATATAACAGGATATAACAGAGGTTGAGGGAAAAATGAACTATTTATATAAGCCTGGAGATCTGGAAATGCATATATCAACCGTTTATCAACAGCACGGCATCTTGTATCCGTATCAGCTCGATGAACAATATTTAGCGGATGTCTTTGACATTTCTATCGTGTACGCATCAAGATCATTCGGCTATTGGGATGATTGCCGCATTATTGGGCTGCATAAAGACTTGCGCTTTGATTCTGCTAAACGTCGTGAAGTGTTTTTCCACGAGCTTGGGCACTTATTGTTGCACGTGGGGGATCAGCTGAACATGTCCAAGTCATTTCGAGATTACCAAGAAATCCAGGCGAACCGGTTTATGCTATTCGCGGCAATTCCTTATCACATGCTTACATACATTGACTTATCAGCCAAACGAGATTTTATATTATGCGAGATGCAGGACGTGTTTAAAATGCCAGTTGATGTATGCGCATCTCGTTTAGATTACATTGACAACAAAATATTGCAGATCTGCGCGGAAAATTCGTTATATTACAAATTGTAATTTATTTCCGCACACTAAAGACATTAGAATTTCGTTCTCGATACATCGAGCCGCATACGTTGCCAGCTTCGTTCCTTTGCCCGGCGAATAGCTTTCAATCGCCTTGATCAAGCCGATCGTGCCAATGGAGATTAAATCCTCGACCTCTTCTCCCGTATTTTCAAACTTTTTCACAATGTGGGCAACAAGGCGCAAGTTGTGTTCGATGAGCCGGTTGCGGGCTTGCTCGTCGCCTTTTGCCATCAGCGCCAAATACTTTTCCTCTTCTTGAGCGCTTAACGGCTGGGGAAACGCATTGTTTTTAATATACGAGACAAGAAACGTCAGCTCTTTCAACAGAAACGTAAACGCCGTGAAAATGCCGGACATGCTCTCACCCCCGCCTGCTGTCATCGGCGGAAACCGCCTATCGTTATGTATATGCAGGGGCGATGTTGTCCGTGTCTTTACGACAAAAATAGACCGGCCCGAAATGAGCCGGCAATGACCTGACCAATCAAAAACGATTGATGCCAACGTTCTGCTGATGCGGTCCGCCTGCTTATCCCCCTCCCGATGCAGAAGAACCGCCGTGCTTACGCTCTTGCCTCAACGCTGACTTCCGCGGCGACAACAAGCGCAATCGACGCGGTAATGATGATCGACATGACAATGGCGAACATCCCCGTTCCCTCCTTGACCTTCTCTTCTAGATTTTATTTTACCAAAGAAGACAAGGAGCGCTTCCGCCACATTTTGAACAATTCGTGAAATTCGACCGTCAACAACAGCACGCGGAGCACCGATATCCCCCCTTTAGCCTGAGTCAAGTCGAGTCTCCCGTCTGTTTCATCCACATCACAAGCCATACTGGTACAATTGACATGAATCTTCTCCCCTTTCATCTCCATTGTTTTAAAACAACCGTTGATGAGCGGAACATTTGCGGTCAAGCAACTCCTCCTCAGCTGCACGCGCGAACCGCTCCTCTTCGATGTTCCGTTGCCGCGGCTTTCTCCGCTCAATCGTGATCGTGATAAAAAACAAATGGATCGTCATACCCCCTCACCTCCTTTCCATGCAAAAAAACCGCAGAAGGAAGGCGTTTCTGCGGCTAAGCGTACAAAAAGGCCGCAGAAAGCGAGACTACTCCCCTTCTGCGGCCTGATCGCTGTTTTTCGTCATCGGTGCACGTTCATTCCCGGTCGGCGGAAGGTCGAATAGCCGTTTGATAGAATGGATGCGTTACTGTTGTCCACATCATCATTGTCATTGTCTTCGACCTCCCTTTGGAAATGATGCTACGTAGGCAATTATATCCAAAATTATTTCCATTGTAAACCGTTTTTTTGCAAAATAGGCAAAAAGCTTGCTTTCCCTTGAACGCCAGCATGGTGGCTAAACAAAAACCCGCCTTTCGGCCAAAAGGCAGGTTTACGGTTCGAACCGCTTTTCTTCTTCCTCAAGACGGCGGGCATAGCGGGCGGCTTGGCGCAAACAGGAAAGCGACGCGGTAAAACAGACGGCGACTGCCAATAGGGCGAACGGCTTTTTCGCTGTCTCAACCGCTCCTGGGATGATCGTTCCGAAATAGAGAAACGCTCCAAACGCGAACAAGACGAGGCTGTATGTTTTAAAGTCGCCCGCCTTGGCCCGCAGCTCGTTTCGTTGCTGCTCGTTCAAGCCCGATCCCTCCTCTCCCCTTTCACTGTATCATACATGGACAGAAGGGGGGAGCGGCAATTTCAGCCAAGCGCCTTCGCCAAATCGTCAAGCAGATCGTTGACATCTTCAAGCCCGACCGACAAACGGATCAGGCCATCGGTAATGCTGAGCTGTTCGCGCCGTTCCTTCGGGATCGAGGCGTGCGTCATTTTCCCTGGCAACGAAATTAAACTTTCGACCGCCCCTAAGCTTTCGGCAAGCGTAAAGTAGCGCACGCGCGACAGCACTTTCTCGGCGCGCTCCAAGCTGCCGACATCAAACGAAATCATGCCGCCAAATCCGCGCATTTGCTTTTTCGCCAACTCGTGGTTCGGATGATCCGGAAGACCTGGATAATGGACGCGCTTGACCGCCTTGTGTTCAGCCAAAAAAACAGCGATTTGGCGCGCATTTTCTTCATGTTCCTCCATCCGCACGGCGAGCGTTTTCATCCCGCGCATCAATAGCCATGAATCTTGCGGCCCGAGCACGCCGCCGGTTGAATTTTGCACGTAATGGAGCCGCTCGGCAAGCTCCGGCGTGCGGACAACCGCCAACCCAGCGACGACGTCGCTATGGCCGCCTAAATATTTCGTCGCGCTATGGATGACGATATCGGCGCCAAGCTCAAGCGGCGTCTGAAAGTACGGAGTGGAAAACGTGTTATCGACGATCAATAGCAGCCCATGCGCACGGGCAATGGCGGCGGCGGCTTGCAAGTCAGTGATTTTCAACAGCGGGTTCGTCGGCGTTTCAATATAGATGGCTTTCGTATTCGGCCGGATGTGCGCCTCGATGTTGGCGACATCGCTCGTATCGACGAACGTCGCCTCAAGCCCGAACCGATTCAGCACGTTCGTCATGACGCGATACGTGCCGCCGTACACATCGTCAGTGAGCACTAGATGGTCGCCGCTTTGAAACAACATCATGACGGCCGTAATTGCCGCCATACCGGAAGCGAACGCAAAGCCGGCTTCGCCGCCCTCGAGATCAGCGATCAGCTTCTCAAGCGCCGCGCGCGTCGGGTTGCCGGTGCGCGAGTATTCAAACCCTTTATGCTTTCCAACTTCTTCTTGCTTATACGTACTCACTTGATAAATCGGGACCGACACCGCTCCAGTATGCGGATCCCCCGGAATGCCGCCATGAATGAGCATTGTTTTCCGCCTCATCGTTACCTCCCACCTTCATAAATGTGTTTGCTTAAATAGCGTTCGCTCCCGTCCGGAAAAATGACGACGATATTCGTCCCTGGCTTTGCCTTCTCTGCTTCCATCAAGGCGGCATGAAACGCGGCGCCGGACGAACTGCCGACCAAAAGCCCCTCCTGTCTCGCGAGTTCGCTGACGCGCCGGAACGCGTCATCGTCCGCGATCGTGTAGATGGCATCAAAATAATCCGGATCCATAAACGGCGGCAAAAACTCCATGCCGATCCCTTCCGTCCGATGCGGACCCGGCTTGCCGCCGCCTAAAATCGAGCCTTCCGGTTCCACGATGACCGTTTTAATGGCCGGGTTTTTTTCTTTTAAAAACGTCGCTGTCCCCATAAACGTGCCGCCGGAGCCGGCGCCGGCGACAAAAATGTCGATCTGTCCGTCCAAATCGTCCCACAGCTCCGGACCGAGCGTCTTGTAATACGTCCTTGGATTGGCCGGGTTTTGGAACTGCTGGGGGCAATAGGCGCCTGGAATCGTGCGGGCGAGCTCCTCCGCTTTGCGGATTGCTCCTTCCATTCCCTCTTCAGTCGGTGTATGAACGATTTGCGCCCCGAGCGCCTTCATCAGCTGTTGTTTTTCGATGCTGAATTTTTCCGGCACACAAAAAATGATGTTCACGTTTTTGCCGATCGCCGCCAGCGCCAGACCGATGCCGGTGTTGCCGGCCGTCGGCTCGATGATCGTGCCCCCCTCTTTCAGTTTTCCTGATGCAAACGCCTCGCGCAACAGCTCTTGTCCGAGCCGGTCTTTAATGCTTCCGCCAGGATTGAAGTATTCAAGCTTGGCGAACAGCCGAACGCCTTCCGGGAGGGGGAAGCGCGTAATTTCGACAACCGGCGTATGGCCGATCAACTCATGGATGCTTTTTGCTACGCGCATACAAGTCACTCCGTTTCTTCACGCTCAGTTTAGCAGCAAAACGGCGGTGTTCTGTTGTCTATATATATAGATGCAATTTAAAGCTTTAACATTTTTCGTTTTTGCCGATCATTTCATCCGACTGTCGAGTGACCGAACAACACCGCTTAAAGACCCATTCATGGGTCTTTAAGCGAGTCGTTGTTCGGTCTTTCGTCACGCCTTAGCGTGACGGAGGCAAGCCATAGGCTTGCCTTCGACAGTCGAGAAAATAGACAAGCTGCTTTTTCGCTGCATCTTAATAGCGCTTCTGTTTCATAACGGAAAGCATCGACAAGACAAGTTCAGCCGAATGTTTCGCCGCCGTCTCCAAAAACTGTTCAAACGACACGTCCGACTCCTCACCAGCAATATCAGACAACGCCCGGATGATGACAAACGGCGTTCCAAATTGCACGCACACTTGGGCGATCGCCGCCGCTTCCATTTCGACGGCGCACAATTCCGGAAACTGACCGCGCACAAATTCGACTCGCTTTGGATCGTTCATAAACGAATCGCCGGTGGCGATCAAGCCGGTCACTGCCTGCAGGCCATCAAGCCGCGCCGCCGCCTGCTTGGCCGCCTCAACAAGCGCCTCATCCGCCCGGTAGCGCGCCGGCAGGCCAGGCACTTGCCCGTAAGCGTAGCCGAACGCGGTCACATCGACGTCATGATGGACGACTTCCTTGGAAATGACAAGATCTCCGACACGAAGCGAAGGCAAAAATCCGCCGGCCGAACCGGTATTGATCACGAAATCAGGGCGAAAGCGGTCAAGCAGAAGCGTCGTTCCCATGGCGGCGTTCACTTTGCCGATCCCGGATTTCAACAACACCGCCTCCACGCCGTCAAGGCGCCCTTTGGAAAATTCGCACCCGGCGATGACCGTTTCCTCGCGCCCTTCCATGCGCGAACGTAAAATCGCCACTTCCTCTTCCATGGCTCCAATAATGGCTGCTTTCATCGTTCTCCCTCTTTCTATGTCGTTTGTTTCACCGCCTCCATCACCCAGACGAACGCGTTTTGTTGCGCAAAGGAGGCGGAAAAGCCATGCTTGGAAAACAGTGATGCCAATACGTCAAGCGTCGTATAATATTCGCGTTCCAAATCGTCGGCCAAATCGTGGAAGCCGCGCGCTCGGGCTTCCTCAATCGCCTGGCGGAACGCCTCTTTGTCGCGAAACGCCGTATCGGCAAACACTATTTTACCACCCGGATGGAGCAATTGACTATATTTGGCCAGCGCTTCGTCTTTTTCCGCATCCGTCAAATGATGAAACGCATACGTGCTGGCGATCGTGTCGATCGGCTCCGGCGGTGTCGGAAATTGCAAAAAATCGCCGTCCAGAATGACCGCTCGCCCGCTGAGCTTTTCCGCCGCTTTTTTCCTCATCGGCGCCGATGGCTCGATCCCGTACACCTGCTTGCCGCGCTCAAGCAGCTTTTTCGTCAAGTTGCCTGTGCCGACGCCAAACTCGAGCACGACTTGGCCGGCTTTGTCGGCGACCGTGCTTAAAATGCGGTCATAACCGGCAAACACGTCTCGATATTGCTCATCGTATCCTTCGACCGATCGGTCATACGATTCCGCCCATTGCTCAAACAAGTCAAGAAACTCTCTGCCCATATGGTCACACCCCAAAAAAAGTTTATAATTCCTATAAATATAGTATGTTTTTTCGTATTGCCTGCTCTTACTGTAGCATATGTTTTTCCCTTGTTCAACGATCATGTTCGTTCGTATTGTTCCCCCTTGTACTCCAGTGGATGAGGGCGGGAAAATTTGCTACACTGACAATGGAAAGGAGGAAGAACGATGCCGAACATTTCTCTTGATTTGATCGAGGACAAAATCGAATTTTTTGAAGCGGACGACTTGCGGACGCTCGAGAAAAAAATCAACGAACAAATTGAACATAACAAGGCGCTCTTGCTTTCCGTCCATCATGTATCCCATCAAATGCACGTCATGGAAAACGGAAAGCGGTGGTACAGCGCAGTCGTTCATTTCAAAGCGAAAAAATAACAGGCGCCCTTCGTTTTTGGGCGCCTGTGTATTTTTCCGCCGCTAATGAACCGCCATTGTTTCACTGATGCCGCCAAAGTTTCGAATATCTCCGCTTCCCCTCATCATGCCGCTTATGGCTTTTGCTTCAACTTTTGCACTTTCGTCGGCTTCCAGCCTTCGTTCGTCACCCATTCAATGTACACTTTGTAATGGGCGGTTTGATCTTTCGTCGAAATCGTCGCGACTGCTTTGTTCGGCCCGTTGTTGCCGATGAACCAAACGATCATCTCCTCCGGGGCGATGCCGGTCGCATAGCTGACGGCATCGAGCATTTCCTTCCAGTCGACCGAATCTTTCTTAAACACCGTTTCATGCGGCTCCGTTTGCGTCGTACCGATCGGCTGCCATGCCGGGTTGACGATTTCTTTTTCAACGTTGGACCCCGGCGGGCCCGGCGTTTCTGTCATGCCCGCTTCGCTCGTTTCATCGGTGGAAGCAGCATCTTCTTCCTCGGCGGGCGTTTCGGCTTCCGCCGGCGCCGCCGCTTCGCCTGTTTCCACTTCCACCCGCTTCGCATTGGCCGCTTCTGTTTTGGCTTCGCGATCAACCGCCTTCTCGCTCGGTTGATCGCCAAACAGCAAGTTCCCGCCGACAATCAAAATGAGCAGCACGACAACGGCAATGGCTCCATTGAGCCAACGGTTGATTCTCCGCCGCTTGGCGCGGGCGGCAAAGCGTGTCCCCATTTGCGCCACCGTCTCCTCTCCCTTCTTTGGATGATGTTCGTGCTGGAAACATGGATTCCCCTTACATTTGGTTCGTCACTTCACTTCATTTTTGGCGTGGTCATAAGCATAAAGCGCCTCGACTGCGGCGGCGAACACATCATTCGTCGAGGCCCGCCCGCTCGGGCAGTCGAGCTCAACGACAGCGAGGGCGTATTTCGGGCGGTCGGCTGGAAAATAGCCAGCAAACCATTTATTAATGAATTCAGCACCGCCGTCCATTTTTCCTGTCTCCGCCGTCCCGGATTTGCCGGCGACCGGATACGGCAGCGAACGGAAGCGGCGGCCGGTGCCATCCTCTTTGGTGACAACGCTGCGCAAAAGCCGCTGCAGCTCTTCGGCCGTCTGCGGCGCGATCGGCGCCATGTCTGAAGCCGGTTGAGGCGGAAACGAAAAGAGGGTCGCACCGTTTTTATACAGCACTTTGTCAACGGCCCGCACCTGAAGCGCTTCGCCGCCGCGGGCGATGGTCGCCATCATGTTGGCGACGCCAAGCGGCGAGACGCGTACATTTTTTTGCCCGATCGCCGTTTGCGCCACCGCAAGCGGCACCCTCTTGTCGCGCGGATCATGCCAAATCGTTCCTTTCTGCTCCTCCGGGAACTGACGGAAATGCTCTTCATGGTACACCGCCCCTTCCCAGCCGGCCGTCGGATACAGCCCAAGCTTTCTCGCATACGTTTCAAACGCATCGGGATCGTGCTCGATCAACTGCTTGCCGAGCGTGGCGAAAGCATTGTTGCAACTGACGGCAAAGCTGTCCGCTAAATCAAGCATGCCGTAATCATGCTCCTCATCGCGGGTTTTGCCGTCAATTTTTCGGCTGCAGTCAAACGTTGTCTCAAGCGAGGCGAGCCCCTCATCAAGCGCCGCGGCCGCAATGACTGTTTTAAAAATCGAGCCAGGGATTTGCGGCAACACTATTTGGTTTTCCGCCCCGCGGTTTTTGTACGGATCACGCGGGTCCATGTTTGGGCGGCTGACCATGGCGAGCACACTGTTTGTGTCAATATCCAGCAAAACGAGACCGCCTTTTTTCAACCCGTATCGGTCAACGATCTGCTCCATCTCTTGCTGCAAGTCACGGTCAAGCGTCGTTTGCACGGTGACGGGATAAAACGGGTTGCCCGTATCGCTGTATTTGACATCGAGCCCAAACAGCGGCCGCCCTTCGGCGTCAAGGTGATAAAGCAGCTTCGTTTCGCCGTCGGCGAGCAAAAACTCATCAAACGCCTTCTCAAGTCCTTGAATGCCCACTTCGGTCTTTGGCGGCAGCGGCCGTTTTGGATAACGCTTCTTGATGAGCTCCTGATCTGGGCGGGTGAAGCCAAGCAAATGCGGAGCGTACACCACCTCAAGAGAGTATTGTTTATTGACAGCTAAGACGCCCGGAATGCGCAAATCGTTAATTTGCTTCATTTGCTGGGCGCTCAAGGCGAGCGGCTCTCCATCCTTCTCTAAGACGAACGGACCGTCCGCCTGCTCAAGCTGGCGGCGGATCTCTTCTTTAGAGACGCCGGTGATGCGGGCGACTTGTTCCATCGGCCATTTCATCGTCGTTAAAAACGGGAATAAGACAAGCGACGGCACGTATCGCTTCGTGAGCGGCGCGCCATTTCGGTCGACGAACGAGCCGCGCCCGTCGTCAATGATCAGTTCTTGTGTCCGCTGGGCGACGCTTTCGGCAATTAAATTATGATTGGCGAACGACTCGGCGTCAATCAGCTGGATCTGCGCCAATCGCCCGACAAGCAACAACAAGCCCAGTTGAATGAGGGCGAGCATGGCAAGCGTTCGTTTTTTCCACATAAAGAAAACACCTCATCATCAGTGTTGACGAGGTGTTTCCGTTTGAAACGTCAAGCGGCGGCAATTTTCTTCGCTTCGCTTCGCACACCGCCGCTTGTTCAGGTCGGCCGCCTCCTGCTTCTTATTTCACAGCCACGATTTTCACAAGCATTTCCCCGCCCGGCGTTTGCACCGTCACCTCATCGCCGACGCGGCGGCCGAGAAGCGATTTCGCAATCGGCGAGTCGTTGGAAATTTTCCCTTCAAACGGATCGGCTTCAGCGCTGCCGACGATCGTATACGTCTCTTCCTCGCCGTCTGGAAGTTCAATGAACGTGACCGACTTGCCGAGCGAGACGACGTCCGGGTTTTCTTTGTCTTCTTCAATGATGACGGCGTTGCGGATCATGTTTTCAAGCATTTGGATGCGCGATTCGACAAACGCCTGCTCATCTTTGGCAGCATCGTACTCCGAGTTTTCCGACAAATCCCCGAACCCGCGCGCAATCTTAATGCGCTCCACCACTTCTTTCCGCTTGACCGTTTTTAAGTACTCAAGCTCTTGTTCCAGTTTCTCTTTTCCCTCTTTCGTCATCGGATACTGCTTTTCGTTCGCCATTCATCTCACTCCTCTATATATTCTGCATTATGTAAAACGTACGAACAGCAAAAACGGCTGTTCGTACGCTTACTTGTTATATAATATATTGTTTTGTCTCTGTTATGTTATTACAAAACCGCTTTTTGTTCAAGAACTGTGCGAATTTTTGCCACCATTAAATCGATGGCGACGACGTTCTGTCCGCCTTCCGGAATGATCACATCCGCGTAGCGCTTCGTCGGTTCGACAAACTGGTTGTGCATCGGCCGGACGACGGACAAATATTGCTCGATGACCGAATCGAACGTGCGGCCGCGCTCTTTAATATCGCGGATGAGACGGCGGATGATGCGGATGTCCGGGTCGGTGTCGACATATACTTTAATGTCCATTAAATTGCGGAGTCGCTCATCCTCCAAGACAAGAATGCCCTCCACGATGATGACATCCTTTGGCTCCACGCGAATGACGTCGCTTGAGCGAGTGTGCAGCGTATAATCGTACACCGGCTTGTCAATCGGCTCATAGCGAAGCAGCTTATGAATATGCTCAATCAACAAATCGTTGTCAAACGCCAGCGGATGGTCATAGTTCGTCTTCAGCCGCTCTTCAAACGGAAGATGGCTTTGATCTTTATAGTAAAAGTCTTGCTCCAAAACAAGGATCGAGCGGTCGCCGAAATGGTCGTAAATCGCGCGGGCGACGCTCGTCTTCCCCGAGCCGGAGCCGCCGGCGACGCCGATGACAACGGGCTTCTTCCCCATCTTAATTCTCCTTTCTCATCATGTTGTACGGGAAGAGAGGGCGCTTGACCTTAAACTTCACGATTTGCAGCGGATGGCGCGCCGCATCAAGCTCGTTGCCGTCTTCGTCCCAAATTTTCTCAATCACTTGGGTGAAGTTTTCAATTTCCGGACCGAAAAATTCGACTTCATCGCCCGGGCGGAAATGGTTGCGCTGCTGGACGGTGGCGATGCCCGTCTCCGGGTCATAGCCAAGCACCAAACCGGCGAATTCATGCGTCGTTTTCCGGCTGTGCGTCCCGTACATATGGTTCGTATAATCCGGGAAGCCGTCAAAGAACGACGGCGCCGTCTCGCGGTTGGCGCATTTCTCCAGCTCCCGCACCCACTCTTCGCGGATCGTGAAATGGTCTGGGTCAGCGCAGTAGGCATCAATGACTTTCCGGTAGACACTGACAACCGTCGCCACGTAATGGATCGATTTCATCCGCCCTTCAATTTTCAAGCTATCCACACCCAATTCGATCATCACCGGAATGGCGCGGATTAAGTTCAAATCTTTCGCGCTCATCGCAAACGGGGCGTCCCCTTTTTCAAACAACGGAATTTCCCGGCCGTCCGAGAGCTGATACAAATCGTAATCCCAGCGGCACGACTGGCAGCATCCGCCGCGGTTTGAGTCGCGCGCCGTCATATGGTTGCTCAATACACAGCGGCCGGAGTAGGCGGAACACATCGCCCCATGGATGAACGCCTCGATTTCAATATCGACTTTCTCTTTGATCTGCCGGATTTCTTCTGCGCCCACTTCACGAGCGAGCACAACCCGCTCGAGCCCTTCCTCTTTCCAAAATTGGACCGCTTTCCAGTTGGTAAGCGATTGCTGCGTGCTTAAATGCACTTCAAGCTTCGGCGCCACCCGGCGCGCCGTTTCGATGATGAGCGGGTCGGCGACGATGATGCCGCAAACACCGGCATCTTCAAGCGCCCGCAAATAGTCATCAAGGCCAGGGATGTTTTCGTTATGGGCGTAAATATTGGCCGTTACGTATACTTTGGCTCCGTATCGATTGGCAAATTCGACCCCTTCGCGAATTTCCTCGATCGTAAAGTTGTCGGCGTTGGCGCGCAAGCTGTACTCTTGGCCTCCGATAAAGACGGCGTCTGCACCGTAATGGACGGCGATTTTCAGTTTTTCCAAGTTGCCGGCCGGGGCGAGCAGCTCTGGCTTTTTCACAATGACGCGCTTGCCGTCAATGATTTCGGAGATGCGATCATTTTTTAAAAGCATGCTGCTTCCCTCCTTTTCTCAATAAATGGTCTCTTTGAAGAAAAATCCGGTGTCGATGCGGCGATGCGGCGGCTGAAGCGCTTCAACGGCCGCAAGCAGCTCCTCTTTTTCCCGTTCGTACCGCTCGCGGTCATCCGCGCATAAATCGATGGCGCGGCGGTACAGCTTCGTCACTTCGGTAATGTAGCGCGGCTCGTGCAAAATCCCGTCAATTTTAAAGCTGTCGATGCCGGCCTCGACCATGTCGCCGAGCTCATCGATCATGCAAACATCGTTCGGGCTCATAATATGCGTGCCGTTTTCGTCTTCAAAAATCGGATATTTGTTGTCGCGCTCTTTGTCGTAAAGAAACATCCCTTTTTCGTACTTCTTCCGTTCAACTTCCATCACTTTCCCTTGATATTCAAAATAGCTGCCGATCAGCGAGCGCTTCGATTGGTACATGCACATCGCGCCGTGCACTTGCACCTCGATTTCCACTTCGGCATGGGCTTTGATTTCCAAAATGGCGTCCATGTTCAACTCGCGGGCCAAGACGGCGCGCTTCGCCCCTTTCCGGCCCCAATAGTTGCACGCATACCAGTTCGTCGCTGTCGTCTCCGTGCTCCAGTGGAGCTTCATGTGCGGCGCCGTTTCTCGGACAGTCAAGAGCACCGCGGGATCGCCGAAGACGATGGCATCGGCGCCGACATCAGCCAAAAACGCGACGTAGTCGCCAAGCTCGTCCACTTTATCGTTATGGAAAATGGCGTTCATCGCCACATACACGTTCATGCCGCGCCGGTGGGCGGCTTTGACGGCGGCAGCGACATCATGGCGGGAAAATTCGCCGGCAAGCCGCAAACCGTAGCGCTGCTCGCCAATGATGACCGCGTCCGCTCCGGCTTCAGCCAGCTCGTCGATATGGGCAACGCTCGTCGGCGTCACGAGCAATTCGGGTTTTTTCACTGTTCTTCACCTCGTTTTTTCGATATGGCGAGCCCATCGCCGACCGGAATGATGACCGTATCATAACCGCTTCGACTCATGAGCCACTCATTGTAGCGGCGAATTTTTCGGGCGATGTTCCAAAGCCGTCGATTGTCCGCCGGCGCTTCGGCGGCGACGAGCCCCTTAAACAAGACGTTGTCGCTGATGATGAGGCCGCCTGCAGCCACAAACGGCTCATAGAGCGTAAAAAAGCGCTCATATTGCCCTTTGGCGGCATCAATAAACAGCACATCAAACGGCGCGGCGGCCGCCACACCGGCCTCGACCGCGAGCGCATCGCCCAACACCGCCTCGATTTGCCGCTTGGTGTTCGTCTTTTCGATGTAAAAACGGGCGCGCTCATACCGCTCCCGGTCTTTTTCGATCGTCACAATGCGCGCATCCGGCAGCGCCTTTGCCATCCGGATCGCCGAATAGCCGATCGCCGTGCCGATTTCCAAAATGCGGCGCGGCCTGATCAGCTTCAAGATGAATAACAGCACTTCGACGCTCACCGGATCCATGATCGGTATGCGGTGTCGATAGGCGTACTGCTCCATCTCCTCAATGTCCTCATCCGGCGCCGGACGCAGCTTTTGCAAGTACGAAACAATGTCATTGGAAAGCAAGAGGAATTCCTCCCTGCCGTCAGCAAACTGAAAAGCGCTCGCCAAAGTTGAACTATATAGATGCAACGAAGAAGTTTAATATATCCTTGACGGAAAAGCGGTTTGCCCATTTTCGACTGTCGGAGGCAAGCCTGTGGCTTGCCTCCGTCACGCCTTGGCGTGACGGAAGACCGAACAACCGGCCTGCTTCACAGACCCATATATGGGTCTGGAAGCGGCGTTGTTCGGTCGCCCGACAGTCGATCAAATACTCGGGAAAAACTACAAATGGTAAAGCTTCAAATTGCATCTATATACAACCCGGCATTTGCGCTTTGTCGTCATGAAAAATAAGAGCCGCAAAGGACTCTTATCGTTGGTCTGTTCAACTATACTACCATAAAACAGCGGAAAAGCGAAGCCGTTTCACCCCACCGGCCATTACCTTCCGTTTTGACCTATTGTTTTCCAATATGCTTCGCCTTTTCCCGGTTATGCTCGGCCAACGTTTTCGTAAAAATGACCTCGCCGCCCGGTGTCGCCAAAAAGTATAAATAGTCGGTCGCCGCCGGTTCAAGCGCCGCTTCGATCGACATTACGCCGGCGTTGGCGATCGGCCCCGGCGGCAGCCCTTTATGAATGTACGTGTTGTACGGCGAATTGACCTGCAAATCTTTATACAACACACGCTCTTTATGTTCGCCAAGGGCGTACAAAACGGTCGGGTCGGTTTGAAGCGGCATGCCGCGGTGCAGCCGATTGTAAAACACGCTGGCGATTTTTTGGCGGTCAGCTTTTTCCGTCGCCTCTTCCTCAATGAGCGACGACATCGTCAACAGCTGATGCGGCGACATGTTCTTTTCTTTCATCGCTGCCTTATATGTGTCAAGCACAGCTGCCGTTTTCGCCACCATCGCCTCAATGATCTCTGAGAGCGGCGGCTTTTCGTCAGCAAACACATACGTCGCCGGGAACAAGTAGCCTTCCAGCGGATAGCGGATGCCTTTCCGAAAAATATCATCAGTCAACAAATCCGGGTGCATTTTCATCAGCCGTTCGATATACGCGCGATCGTTAAGCAATTTCATAATTTGTTCTTGTTTGTACCCTGTTTTCGCAGCAATGAGGTCAGCGATTTGCACCAATTGCGACCCTTCCGGAACGGTCAGCTTCAATCCGATTTTTAGCGATTTCCCCGTTTTTAACAGCTCAATGATGCGCGCCATTGGCATCGCCCGCGTCAACTCATACTCCCCAGCCTGGAAGCCGGATTCATTTTTCCAGCGGACATATAAGCGAAACACGGCCGCGCTTTTAATGAGCCGCTTTTGTTCGAGCTGCTCGGCAATCGCCGCCGCCGATGAACCGATCGGAATCGAGACATGGACCGGGGTGCGGTCATTCGGGTCGACGGGCTTAAGCGCTGAACGGATGTATAAGAAACTGCTGGCGCCGGCAATGACAAACGCCGCCAGCAGAACAGCACAGACAATCAAGACGATTTTCCGCACAAGCCGCGCCTCTGGCGCCCTAAAATCGTTCTGTTTCATCTTTGTCCTCCTTTCACCCGGCCATATTATACTACAAAGTTCCGCATTTTTCGCCCTTGACGGTCAAAAAATGCAAAGCCAGGGGAGGAAACGCGCCGGTCAATCGAAGCCCTTCGCAACATTTGTCGGACAAACAAGAAGATGTCTGAACCATTGCATGGAACACAACTTATCGTTTCTCAGCGCATAATACGGCAATAAGAAAAGGGGCCCCGATCCTTTTGGCCCCCTCTGCTGTCCGTTATTCGTCGTCTTCCTCTTCCTGTTCAGCGCAAAACGTATTCCATACTTCTTCGATCATGTCCCACTCTTCTTCCGTCTCGATTGGGAGCAGTTCGCCTTCTTTGTTCTCATCCCCAGGGATGAAGGCGGAAACGTGCACTTCCGTCTCGCCGTTCTCATCTTCCGCCTCGACGCCGACCGGATAGTAAAACACATACGATTTGCCGAAATCATCTGATTCAAACGTAAACAAAATTTCGCACAGCTGCTCGTTGCCATGTTCGTCGACAACGGTAATATGACGGTCTCCGTGTTCCATGTTTTCTCCTCCAATTTATCGTTTACTGTCCAAATATGACTGCAAAATGACGGCCGCCGCCATTTTGTCGATCACTTTCCGCCGCTTTTTCCGGCTGACGTCGGCAGCGATCAACATCCGTTCGGCGGCCATCGTCGACAGCCGTTCATCCCAAAGCACAACGGGCAAAGAAAACTCCTCTCGCAATTTGGCGGCGAACCGCTCGCTTGCCTCAGCGCGCGGCCCGAGCGTGCCGTTCATGTTTTTCGGCCACCCGACGACAATCGTATCGACGCCGTACTCATCGATGATGGCGCGCAGCCGCTTTAAGCCGTAGTCGCCGCGCTCCGTATCAATGGCGATCGTCTCCAATCCTTGCGCTGTAAGGCCGAGTTCGTCGCTAACGGCAACGCCGAGCGTTTTCGTTCCCAAATCTAATCCTAGCGTCCGCATCAGGTTAATCCTTTCGTTGCCCCTGTAAATAGAATTTCACCAATTCCTCGATTAATTCGTCGCGTTCAATTTTGCGGATGAGCGCACGCGCATCTTTATGGCGCGGAATGTAAGCTGGGTCGCCGGACAACAAGTAGCCGACAATTTGATTGATCGGATTGTAGCCTTTTTCCTGCAAGGCGCCATACACCGTCAACAACACTTCGCGAACGTTCGTCTCGGCCGGCTCCTCGGAAAAATGAAACTGCATCGTTTGGTCAAACGAGCTCACCGTTTCCACCTCGCTCCTTATTCAGGCACCCCGTCCTTTTACATCCATTGTACACGATCCGCGCCAATTAGGAAACGGATTTCACCCATGTTTCGACATAACCGAGCGCTTCGCCGACCTTGCTTGGGTCCTTGCCGCCAGCTTGCGCCAAATCCGGGCGCCCGCCGCCGCCCCCACCGCAACGCGACGCTACTTCTTTCACCAGCTTGCCGGCATGGAATCCTTTTTTCACCAAATCGTCCGTTACTGCGGCAATCAGTTGCACTTTTCCGCCCTGGACGGACGCCAACACGATGACCGCCGTGCCGAGCTTTTGTTTCAAATCATCAGCCATGGCCCGCAGTTGATTCATGTCATTGGCCTGCACTTTTGCCGCCAACACCGGCACGCCGTTTACATCTTTCACTTGACGGGTGAGGTGCTCAGCTTCCATATGGGCGAGGCGGGCAGCAAGCGATTCATTTTCGCGCTCGAGCTCTTTCAGCTCGGCAAACAGTCCGTCAAGACGCGCATTTAATTCTTTCGGGCTTGTTTTCAGTTTTTGCGCCGCCTCTTGCAAAATAGCAAGCTGTTCGCTCATAAAGCGGTATGCCGCTTCCCCGGTCACCGCTTCAATCCGGCGCGTGCCGGCGCCGATGCCGGACTCGGAGACGATTTTAAACAACCCGATGGCTGATGTGTTGGGCACATGGCAGCCGCCGCACAGCTCGAGGCTGTAGTCGCCGACTTTGACGACGCGGACGATGTCGCCGTATTTTTCGCCAAACAGCGCCATCGCGCCCATCGCTTTCGCTTCCTCGAGCGGTTTATAAAAAATGTCAACTGGGAGGCTTTTCCAAATTTGTTCGTTGACGATGGCTTCGATGCGCTCGAGCTCCTCTGGCTTCACTTGCCCAAAATGGGTGAAGTCAAAACGAAGCCGGTCCGGGGCGACAAGCGACCCCGCTTGGTTGACATGGCGGCCGAGCACGTCTTTTAGCGCTTGATGGAGCAAATGGGTCGCCGTATGGTTTTTTACGATGCGCATCCGCTTTGCTTCATCGACGCGCGCCGTATAGCGGGATCCTTTTTTCACCGTTCCGCGTTCGACGATGATCGCATGAAGATGTTGGCCGTTCGGCGCTTTTTGCACATCTTTGACGACCGCTGTTCCTGTTTCGCTTTCAAACACGCCTTGGTCAGCGATTTGTCCGCCGCTTTCGGCGTAAAATGGCGTCACATCGACGATGATTTGCGCCTCTTCGCCGGCTTTCACTTCCTCGACAAGCCGCCCGTCTTTGACGATGGCGATGACCGTCGATGCGGCAACAAGCTCATCGTAGCCGACAAACCGGCTTTCATCTTTAATGTCACCGAGCACTCCGCCTTGGACTTGCATCGAATCGACATCTTGCCGGGCCGCGCGCGCCCGTTCGCGTTGCCGCTCCATCTCGCGCTCAAATCCGGCATGGTCGACCGTCATGCCCGCTTCAGCGGCGTACTCTTCCGTCAGCTCGATCGGAAAGCCGTACGTATCATACAGGCGGAACGCTTCCTCGCCCGGAATGACGTCGCTTCCTTGCTCTTTCGCCTTTTCGATCACCTCCGCCAATATGGCGAGCCCTTCATGGAGCGTTTCATGGAACCGTTCTTCTTCCGTCCGGATGACGCGGGCGATGAAATCGGCTTTTTCTTTCACCTCCGGATAGTAGTCGTGCATAATCTCGCCGACGACCGGGACGAGTTCGTACATAAACGGACGGTCAATGCCGATATGTTTCGCATAGCGCACCGCGCGGCGGAGCAGGCGGCGCAGCACATAACCGCGGCCCTCATTTGACGGCAGCGCCCCGTCGCCGATCGCGAACGTCACGGCTCGAATATGGTCGGCGATCACCTTAAAGGCGACGTCTTTGTCCGGATCTTCGCCATACCGCTCGCCGGCGATCTGCTCGGTCGCGCGGATGATCGGCAGGAACAAGTCGGTTTCAAAGTTCGTCGGCACGTCTTGCAAAATCGAGCACATCCGCTCCAAGCCCATGCCGGTGTCGATGTTTTTCTTCGGCAGCGGCGTGTACGTGCCGTCCGGGTTATGGTTAAACTGCGAAAAGACAAGGTTCCATACTTCTAAATAGCGGTCATTTTCCCCGCCTGGGTACAGCTCCGGATCGTTCGGGTCGTTGCCGAACGCTTCGCCGCGGTCGTAAAAGATTTCCGTGTTCGGACCGCTCGGGCCTTCGCCGATGTCCCAGAAGTTGCCTTCAAGGCGAATGATCCGCTCTTCCGGCAAGCCGATTTCGTTGCGCCAAATGTTGTACGCTTCCTCGTCTTCCGGATGGACGGTGACGGACAACCGTTCCGGATCAAAACCGATCCATTTGTCGCTCGTCAAAAACTCCCATGCCCAATGGATCGCTTCCCGCTTGAAGTAATCGCCGATCGAAAAGTTGCCGAGCATTTCAAAAAACGTATGGTGGCGCGCCGTTTTCCCGACGTTTTCGATGTCGTTGGTGCGGATCGATTTTTGCGCGTTGCAAATGCGCGGGTTTTCCGGAACGATGCGCCCGTCAAAGTATTTTTTCAACGTCGCGACGCCGCTGTTGATCCACAACAGCGACGGGTCGTCGACCGGAATGAGCGATGCGCTCGGCTCAACCGCATGGCCTTTTTCTTGGAAAAACTCTAAAAACATGCGCCGCACTTGGGCGGATGTCAGCTTTTTCATGATGATCCTCCCCTTTCGCCTTTTATATAAAAAAACTCCCATCCCCTGCAGGGACGAGAGTTATGCTCGCGGTACCACCCTGTTTATGGGCAAAAAACGCCCATCACCTCTTTGGCCGTAACGCAGCCTTGCGTCAGGTTTTGCCTGCGCTCCGGATTAGCCTTCTGTTGCCCTTCATCTGGAATTTCTTTCAGCCGCGGAAATTCCTCTCTGTGCGCGAGCTCGCGCGTTAAGATGGACTGCAACATACTCGATCCGTCATCGCGTTATGTATTCGCTTTTTTCATTGAAAGATTATAGACAAGCAGAGAGCATTTGTCAATGCGAAGCATAATGCTCTTTCCAATGGGCGATGGCCACTTTCAGCACCGCCGCCGTCGGAACGGCGAGAATGAGGCCGAGCACGCCGGCGAGCTCGCCGCCGGCAAAGAGGGCGAGCATAATGACAAGCGGATGCATATGCACGCTTTTGCCGACGATCAACGGCGACAAGATGTTCCCTTCTAAAAACTGCAAGGTAAAAATGATGACAAGCACGATCACGACCATTTTCAGCGAGACGGTGGCAGCCAAAATGACCGCTGGAACGGCGCCGATCAGCGGGCCAAAATACGGGATGATGTTCGTCACGCCAATGACAAAGCCGAGCAACAGCGGATAATCCATGCCGGCAAGCCACAAGCCGAGCGCCGCTGCCAGACCGATCGCCGCACAGACGAACAGCTGGCCGCGAATGTAGCCGCCGAGCGATTCATCGACATCCTTCAAAAACGTCATCCCCGGCCCACGCCACCGCTTCGGTGTCATGTACCAAATCGCTTTTTTCAACACATCGATGTCTTTTAACATATAGAAGACGATAAACGGAATGATCAACAGCGTCGCCGCCGAACCGATGAACGATTTGGCGGCGTTGATCGCCATCGCGACGGCGGCCGCCGCTGCCTGCTCGATCTCGGCAAACATCGCTTCGATGCGCGTGTGCACCTCAAGCGGCCAATTCGACGTCTCGTCGTGGATGTGGCGCACCCATTGGCGGTATGTATTCATCAAAGACGGCAGCTGTTCATCCAGTTCACGCAACTGGGCGATGAATAGCGGCACGCCGCGGTACAAGCCGTAGCCGACCAAACCGAAAAACAACAAATAAATCAACAAAATGGCAAGGGCGCGCGGCATTCCTTTGCGATGGATGGATTCCACAAGCGGGTAGAGCAAATACGTAATAAACGACGCCAGCAAAAACGGCGTCAACACCGTTGCGATAAAATCAATGACCGGCCGCCAAACGTCTTTCATCCGAACGATCAAATAGATGATTGCCGTCATGAGCAGCCATTTTCCGATGCGAAAGAACGACAGCCATTGTTGCTCGCCCATCGCCACACCTCCTACCGTTTAGTGTAGGAGATGCGGCGGGAAATATGCCTTCACCGCTTTTAGCACTATTTGACAGCCACAAGGCGACGCCCCCGCGCAAAGGCGAGGGCGAGCGCCGTCAGCGGATCGCTTGCATCAAGCGGCGGCGCATCCTCCGCATCGTGCGACCGTTCATCCAATCGTTTCGTTGGGCGAGCTGATAAGCGGCGACGCCTAATCCGACTGCTAACAGCGACGTCATCATCCGGTTCATGCGTGTCCCCCCCTAAAATTGGATCGTGCGTTCGTGGTCGTCAAACAAGTCGTCAAGAGAACTCAACGTTCCGTCTTCTTCCACTTGATGGGCGTGGATCATCCCTTTCGAGACGGACAGCTCAATAAAGCAATCCCAGCAGTAGTACTGGTTGACGCCGATTTTCCCTAAATTTTTTCGTTTGCAATTCGGGCAAATGAGCATGGACAGCCACTCTCCTTACATCGTTGTTTCCACGGTGACCACGCCTTCTCTGGCGGTGAACGGAGCGAGCTCCATTCGTTTCTTTCCTTCGGTCAAATCGGAAAAAAATCCCTCGCTGATCTCGTATCCGTCAATTTTGCCCAATTGCCCGTCAAAATATACGTCATCCAACAGTCCGATCGTTGTTCCGTCCGCGGCGACAACCATGCTGCCGGCGAGGCCGCGTTCGCCGTAAAGAGAGTGGCCGCTGTCAGGAGAAGGAAACGGCTGGAAGCTATCGGCATCACAGATGATGACTCGGTCGTTTTCGAACGACTGCACGGCTGAAAGCGGCAAATAGCGGCGGCGGCCGAACAAACCGCCCTGTTCCGCGACAAGCCCTTTGACCGCGCCGTGGCTGGTAAACCAAATGTCAGCGATCGTTCCGACCATTTTTCCCGTCGTTTGTTCATAAATGGGAAGGCCCTTGATGTCGGAAAACGTCCGCATCGTTCTCCCACCTTTCCAGCCACCTTTAGCTTGGCTCATCGCCCATAAAGTCATACGGCGTAACGTTTTCCATCCCCATGTTCGCCTCTTCAAACGGCAGTTCGACCTCGACAAACGGCGCCGCCGCCCCCGCCAGCTTCTCAGCGAGCGCCGTCTGGCGCGCTCCGTCGCTTTGTTTTGCGACGCCGAATCGAAACGCTTCCTCTTCCCCGCATAAAACGAGAAACTGCTTGCTTCTTGTCACCGCAGTATACAACAAATTCCGTTTCAACATCCGGTAATAGCTTTTGACGACGGGCAAAATGACGATTGGAAACTCGCTTCCTTGCGCCTTATGAACCGAACAGCAGTACGCATGGGTGATTTGTCCTAAATCTTGCCGTGTGTACGTCACTTCAATGCCATCAAACGAGACGACGAGCAAGTCTTGCTTTTCGATATTTTCTTTGGCGTAAAAAATGGCAACGATTTCGCCGATGTCGCCGTTAAACACATTGTCTTCCGGTTGATTGACGAGCTGCAGCACCTTATCGCCGACGCGGTAGACGACCTCACCGACCGACAGCTCCCGCTTCCCCTCAGCCGGCGGGTTGAACAGCTCTTGAAGCGCTTTGTTCAATTGGTCAATGCCCGCTGGACCACGGTACATCGGGGCGAGCACTTGAATATCTTTGACGGAAAACCCTTTTTTGCGCGCGTTGTCCGCGATTTGCCGCACGACATCGACGACCTGGCCCGCACGGCAGCGGATGAATGAACGGTCTGCCTTCGGAGCGGTCAAATCGTCCGGCACGACGCCGCGCTTCATCTCATGAGCAAGCTCGATGATCGATGATCCTTCCGCCTGGCGATACACCTCGGTCAACCGAGCGAATGGAATGACGCCTGAAGAGAGCAAGTCTTTCAGCACTTGCCCTGGCCCGACGGATGGCAATTGATCCTCATCGCCGACAAAAATGACTTGCATGCCGTTTGGCACGGCTTTTAACAGCTGGTTGGCGAGCCACGTGTCGACCATCGACATCTCATCGATGACAAGCAGCTTGCCGGAAATCGGTTCGTTCTCGTCGCGGCTGAACCCTTCCGCCCCATTCCAGCCGAGCAAGCGGTGGATCGTCGCCGCCGGCAGCCCGGTCGCCTCGCTCATCCGCTTCGCCGCTCGGCCGGTCGGTGCGGCCAGCAGCACCGGAAACGGCTCGCCTTGTTTGTAGTCAGCCGGGTCAAGAGACAGGCCGTTTAGGGCGGCAAACAGCTCGACGATGCCTTTGATGACCGTCGTTTTCCCCGTTCCCGGACCGCCGGTCAAAATAAACAGCGGCGAAGAAAGCGCTTGTTGGATCGCTTCCCTTTGCTGGGGGGCATATTGCATGCCAAGCCGTTCCTCAAGCGCCCCAAGCGCCAGCAAAAACTCCGACTCGGCAAACGCCGACGGCGGCGTCTGCCCGAGCAGCCGCTTAATGTTGGAGACGATCCCTTTCTCGGCGAAGTAAAGGGAAGGGAGATAATAACGCCCTTGCTCGGCGATCAGCTTCCCTTCTTCGCTTAACATCAGAAGCGTTTGGCTGATCGCTCGTCCATCCACCGCACCGCTCAGCCTTCCGTCAAGCAGCTCCCCGATGCGCTCCATCAGCTCTTCCTCGCGCAAATAAACGTGCCCTTCCTGCAAGCACGCCTGTTCAAGAACAAACAACGAGGCGGCGCGCAGCCGGGCCGGATGGCTGCCGGAAATGCCGAGCTGGCGCCCGATTTCATCAGCGCGGCCAAAGCCGATCCCTTCGATATCCTCAACGAGCTGGTACGGGTTCTCGTGGATGATATCAACCGCTTCTTCGCCATACGCTTGGTAAATTTTCATGGCCAGCTGCGGGCCAAAACCGAGCTGGGCGAGGGCGATCATCGTTTGCTCAAGCCCTTCGTGGGCGCGAAGCGCATCGTACAGCTGCTTCGCCTTTTTTTTCGTCAGCTTCGGCACACGCTCTAGCGCCCTGGGGTCGCGCAAAATCGCGGCGATCGCGTTTTCGCCGAGCGTCTCGACAATCGCCGCAGCCGTTTTTTTGCCGATTCCTTTAAACAAACCGCTCGATAAATAATGAATGACTCCTTCTTTCGTGTTCGGAAGCTGTTTGCGGAACTGACTAGCCGCATATTGGCGGCCAAAACGCGGATGTTGGCGGAATTGTCCGTAAAAGATGTAGACGTCCCCTTCGTTTAAACGCGGAAAATAGCCGGTGACGACGACTTCCTCCTCAACGGGCGCTTCGTTCGTTTCCTCAACGCGCACGCGGACGACCGTGTACAATGTTTCCTCATTATGAAAAATGACCGCCAAGCACACTCCTTTAATGAACGTGCGTCCGTCAAGGGCGAGGATTTGTTGCTCTTGCAACAGCCATCCCCCTGCCTTTTTACGGCGCAAGCCGCTTTTCCATCAGTTTCTTTCCGTATCCGGCAAGCACGTGATCGGGCTTGGCTTCCAAGGCAGCAGCAAACATATTGCGGGCGGCATCGAGCTCATCTTTGTACGCATAAATGACGCCTAAATTGTAGTACGCATCAGCGTGGCGCGGATCGAGTTCCAACGTTTTTTCGAAATAACGCTTCGCCTCATCGACATAATCGAGCGTGGCGAGGCAAAGGCCAAGCTGAAACAGCGCTTCGGCATCCGTCTCGTTCAGCTCAGCCGCGCGCTGCAAATACGGCAGCGCCAGCCGCGGCATCTCGAGCCGCCATAAGGACATGCCGAGCATAAAATGCGTATCGGCATCGTCAAGACCAAGCCCTAGCGCGCGCTCAAACATATCTTTCGCTTTCGCGAACTGCTCACGCTTATAATGCACTGTACCCATGCCGTAATACGCGGCCGCCGCCTTCTTGTCAATTTTCAACGCCTGTCGGAAACAGTCAAGCGCCTTCTCTTCTTCACCGGCAGCAACGAGAACCGTGCCAATGTTAATGTACCCGGCTGGATCGTCCGGATGCTGTTCGACCGCAGCGGAAAAACAGCGGATGGCTTCCTCATACTTCCCCTCGCGCATATACGCCAAGCCTTGTTCGTTGAAATTGGCCACCGCCCATCCCCTCCCTGATTCAACGTGATTTTCAAGCAACGGCCTCCAGCCTAATAGCCTGATTGAAGATCGTGCGCACCGGCACATCCGTCAACCAACATACCAAAGCTTTTCGCCGTTGCGGAACACCTCATCGATCGTACCGCCGCCGAGGCATTCCTCGCCGTTGTAAAAAACAACCGCCTGCCCCGGCGTCACCGCCCGCGCCGGCGCATCAAACACGACTTCCGCCCCGCCGTCCGCAAGCGGGTGGACCGTCACGCCGACATCAGGCTGACGATAGCGAAATTTCGCCGTGCAACGGAACGGCGCTTCCGGCTTGCGGTCAGACACCCAGTTGACATCGACCGCCTTTAGCGAGGTGGAATACAAATATTCGTTTTCAAACCCTTGGGCGACATACAGCACATTTTCGCGCACATCTTTGCCGACGACAAACCACGGTTCGCCGCTGCCGCCGATGCCATTTTCGGCCCATTTTTCGATGCCGGCGC